>CACLLG010000005.1 GCA_902607735.1 uncultured Pelagibacteraceae bacterium
CCACCATTATAATGGCAAATCCATAAATTATTATTTTCATCTGTAGTCATTCCATCTGGAAAACCTGATTTTTTTTTAAATTTTATAAATATAGTTTTTTTTAAAATTTTTAATTTATCATTTATTTTAATTTTATAAATTATTCTTTTAGCGCTATCTGTGTGATAAAAATTATTTTTATCAATGAAAGCAGGACCATTTGTTATTAAATAATTACCATCAATCCTATGTAAAATTAAGCTTCGATCTAAACAATACAGTGATCCTGATGGTTTTTTTTCCAAATTATCCATTGTTCCAAACCATAAACGCCCTACTGGATCGACCTTTCCATCATTAATCCTATTATGAGGTTTACTTGATTCAATAAATATTGATTTTAAAGTTCTCAAATTTTGCAAATTTATTATTCTAAGTTCGGATTTTAAACCAAGTATATAAATTTTATTACTAATTTGTGAAATAAAACCTATTTCTTTATTTACTTTGATTATTTTTTTTTTATTAGTCTTTGTATTTAAAATAAATATTTTTTTTTTTTTAATATCTACAAAAAATAGTGAATTTAATTTTGATACCCATAATGTACCTTCACCTAGTTTACATTTAATTTTCCATATGCATTCCGGAGATGAAGTTTTAATTAACAAATCTTTTCTTCAAAATTTTTATTTTCTAATCTTTTAAACATTCATTAACTAGAAAGCCCAAGATGAGTATATTTTAAATTAAGATAATCTTTAATTCCCACAGACCCACCTTCTCTTCCATATCCGCTTTGTTTAATTCCTCCGAAAGGAGTTTCTGCTGACGATAAGAATGGAGTATTAACTGCAACCATACCAGTTTCTAATGCTTCTGATGTTTTGTGCGCTAAGCTCATGGAGTTGGTACATACATAACTTGCTAAGCCGGCAGGATGATTATTTGCTCTTTCTATAACTTCCTCAAAACTTTTAAATGTAGTTATTGGGGATAATGGACCAAATGGTTCTACTGTCATTATTTTGAAATTATCTTTTACATTATCAAAAATTGTTGGTTCATAAAAATAACCTTTATTAAAACCTGCTGGTCTTTGGCCTCCACATAAAACTTTTGCTCCCTCTTTTTTAGTTTCTTCGACAAGTTGTTCAACTTCTTCTAATCTTTTTTTTGTTGTTAAAGGTCCTAGTTGAACTCCTTCTTCTAAACCGTTTCCAATTTTTAATTTTTTAGTTTTTTCTACAAAAGATTTAGCAAACTCATCTTTTTTACTTTCGTGTATATAAAATCTGCTTGGTGAAATACAAACCTGTCCATTGTTCCTATATTTGCATGCCATAGCTACGTCTATAACTTTATCAATATTTGCATCGTCAAAAACTATAAAGGGCGCATGACCACTTAATTCCATTGTAACTCTTTGAACTTTCTCAGCAGCTTGTTTTAAAATAATTTTTCCAACACGCGTCGAACCTGTAATTGAAACTTTTTTAACAATATTAGATGAAAGTAATTGACTTGTTATTGCTGGTGGATCTCCAGAAAGTAAATTCACAGCTCCAGGAGGTACTCCACAATCCTTAATGATATCAACCATCTCCATAACTGTACCTGGAGTTATCACGTCTGGTTTACAAATTACTGAACAGCCTGCGGCAAGGGCTGCTGAAACTTTCCTAGCAGCTAAAACTAATGGAAAATTCCATGGTGTTAATGCAGCAACGACGCCTACGGGCTGGTAAATAATTTGAATTTTTGTATTGTCGAATCTACTTTGTAATGATTGGCCGTAAATTCTTTTAGTTTCCTCAGCATTCCATTCAAAAATATCTGCAGCTGCACTTGCCTCTGCTTCCCCTTCAGCAAGAGTTTTTCCTGTTTCTAACGTCATCCATTTGGCAAATATTTTACTTTTTTTTCTAATTTCATCTGCAATTTTTCTAATTATTTTTGATCTTTCCCATGGTTTTATTTTTTTCCAAACTTCAAAACCTTTTTCCGCTGATTTTAAAGCTTTATCTACATCCGCTTGTGATGCTTTAGATGCTTTTCCAATTATTTCTTCAGTTGCTGGATTTATAACATCGTATGTTTCTTTATTTGCAGAAACCTGCCATTTTCCATCTATAAACTGACCAAATTTATTATACATTTTTTCTATAAATCTTATTCAAATCTTTAAAAGAATTTTAATAGTATTACACCAAAAAAAATAGTCAATACTGCGGCCATTTTTAAAAGAGTAAATTTTTCTCTTAAAAAAAAAGTTCCAATGAATAAAGCAAAAATAATGCTAGTTTCTCTAAGAGCTGCTACTGTTGGTACCGGCGCTTGTGTAAACGCCCAAATAATTATTCCATAAACTATATAGGAAAGTGTTCCTCCTATAAAAAGTATTTTTTTTTCTTTGTTAAAAGCTTTTTTAGCTACTCCTGACTTATTCATTATTCTTAATAAAGTTAAAAAAATAATTGCATTCAAAATCATAAGCCATGATGTATAATTTAATGGAGAGCCGCTTACCCTACCTCCATATCCGTCTGCAATAGAATAACCCGAAATAAATAAACCTGTCCCAAGTGCATATGTTATTGCTGGATAATTTTTAAAAGTTTTAATATTTTGAAAACCTAAAATAATAATTCCGAAAGAGATTACTAAAATACCTATTAGTTCAAATTGTAAAATACTTACATTAAACAAAAACAAAGATAGTATCACAATAAAAATTGGTGCAGAACCCCGAGCTATTGGATAAACTTTTGTATAATCTTCTAGCCTGTATGCTGACAAGAGACACCACTCATATCCTGCGAGAAATATTGCGGAAACAAAAATATATGGAATGCTCTGAAAGGATATCATGGGAGTAAAAAAAATAACAAGTATTGCTATTGGTATATGACCCAAGACTATCGCTGTTAATGAAATATATTTATCTTCTGCTTTTTTAACCATCGCATTCCACACTGAATGGAGGAGCGCAGCCAAAATTACTGCGACAAATACGTTTAAAGACATAGATAAATTAATCTCCAATTAAGTGGTGGGATAAAATTCTAGTATGTTTTTCAAGTCTGTGTTCAAATAAATATAAAGCTTGCCAAGTTCCAAGCATTAGTTTTTTATTTTTTAAACTTAGTGTAAGTTGATTGTTAGTAAGAGCAGCTTTGATATGCGCTGGCATATCATCTTTACCCTCGGTAGTATGTTTGTAAAGCTTATTATCCATGGGCACCGTTTTATCAAAGAAATTTTTTAGATCATGCAGTACATCTGGATCGGCATTTTCCTGAATAACTAAAGAAGCGCTTGTATGTAAAATATTAATGTTTAGTATTCCGTTTTCTATTTTTTGACCATTTATCCAAGAAATTGTTTTATCAGTAAAATCGTAAAGACCTTGGCCTTTAGTATTTATTTTAATTTCATGAAATAGTTGTTGCATTATTTAACATCGATATCATTCATTAAGTGAACAATAGTAACGCCAATAACTATGAGGGAAAGACCAATAATAGTTGGTATATTTGGTATTTGTTTATATTTTATAACTGCAACAATTGTTATGGCTACAATACCCAAACCTGCCCAGGTGGCATAAACTATCCCTACTGGAATAAACTGCATTGCATGTGACATAAGGAAAAGGCAAATGCACAAAGCTATTATAACTATCAATGAAGGATATAGCCTGGTGAATCCATAAGTGTCCTTTAAAAAGCTGGTGCTTAGCACCTCAAGAGCAATTGCCACAGCTAAAAATATATATGCATATGTAAGGTTCATTTTTTTATAGAAATTCGACTATACATACTAATGTGAAGTGTCAGTAAATCATCTTTATTGGTCTTATATTTGGTGTGGAAAAGATTAAAAAACCTAGGTTTTACTACATTTTTAGCACCATAATTGGCTAGATATCTATATATAGTATGATACTAACGTTTATACGCTATCGATAGTTGATTCGGTAGCACTTGTTTAAACAGGGTAACCTTAGGGAGGTGTTAAGTATGAAAATGCTTGCAGGATTTACGGGTACAGTAAGAAGCTTAACTCATGTGGTAATTGCACTACTTGGGTTAGGTATCGTGGTATCACTTCTTGGCGGAAATGTTCCGTTTGTAAGTGGCATAGCTGACAATATTGTTAGTTTAGTTCAGTCGCTTGGTGATGCAGGAATAGTCGGCTTAATAGCGGCTATTATTATATTAGGTTTTTACAAATAGATTTTTTATTCCGTTAGTTTTTCCCTCTTAATATTAATTAACTAACGATTAAAAACCTAGCTACCCTAGCCCAGTATTTTGGGGCTAGGGTAGAAAGTTTAAATAAGAGAAAGGATTTATATGGATGCTTGGATTACAAAGATTAAAAAATATTTAAAACAATTCATCGAGGTTGGTGTGCTTTTACTTGGTGTTTCAGTTTTTGCTGAAATCCTTTTTGGACCAGATGTTGCTTTTTTTGGTTCACAAGTAACAACAAATTTAATTACACTTTTGAATAGCCTTGGAGACCATGGTATTGCTGCATTAATAATTGTATTTGCGGTAATAATTACATATCGAAAATTATTGAAATAGTTTACTAAGTTTAACTACTTTATAATTTCCGCCAAACATAACCAGGCGTTTACGTCTTTGCTTGCAATGTAGTCTGATTTAAAAAACTCAATTACATTCCACGATTTATTATTAGACAACTCCTTAATTTTTTTATCAAAACCATATTCTTCATATATTCCTTCATTAACAGTAAAACATATTAGCCCCTTATTTTTTAAAACTCTAATTAATTCATCTAAAGCTGGAGGCTTAACATGTCCAAAAGTAAAAGTTCCTACACAAAGTACAGCATCATAAATATTACTTTTTTTATTTAAAGCTTTATTAAGGTCGATTTGTTCGAGTTTGTTATAAATACCTTTAGGAATCAAATTTAGCAATTTTTTAGATAAATCTGCTCCATCAATATTTTTATAACCAAATTTTTTTAATTCAATTCCAACAAGTCCTGTGCCACAACCAGCATCAAATATTTTAATATCTTTACTTGCGGCATATTTTTTAAATATATTTACTGTTTCTTTAGGGCCTGTATAATTCCAATCAATCATATCTTGATCATATTTATCTCCCCATTTATCATAGTGTTGCATTATATCTTGTGTGGTTTTAAGTTTATATATGGGAACCTTATTGCTGACATCTTTTTTGGACATATAAGAAAAATAACAGTAATTTTGCTCCTTAACAATTATATTTTCAAATCATTTATAATATGGTTAGATATTGAATGGGAAAAAATTTAATAGAAAAACTTAATGTTGGTCCAGTTCTATGTGCGGAAGGTTACCTTTTTGCTATGGAAAGAAGAGGATATTTGCAAGCTGGAGCTTTTGTTCCAGAAGTTGTTTTAGAGCACCCAGAAGTAGTTACTCAATTACACAGAGAATTTATAAGAGCAGGCAGCGATGTTGTTCAAGCATTTACTTATTATGGACATAGAGAAAAATTAAGAATAATTGGAAAAGAAAAACTACTTGAACCGCTTCAAAAAAATGCCTTAAAAATTGCAAAGGACGCAAGGAATGAATTTAAAAATTTAGATTTAATGGTTGCTGGAAATGTTGCCAATACAAATGTTTATGATCCTAATGACAAAAAAAGCAATGTTGAATGTCAAAAAATTTTTGAAGAACAAATTGCTTGGGCTAAAGAAGCTGGTGTTGATTTTATAATAGCTGAAACAATTACTTGGGTCGAAGAATTAAAAATAGCACTTAAAGTTATAAAAGAAGCTGGATTAATTGCTGTTTGTAATTATGCTTTTAGGCGAGACGGAAAAACAAGAGAAGGTATTTCACCAGGTGAAGCATGTAAAATTTTAGAGGATAATGGTGCTGATGTTGTTGGATTGAATTGTTTTAGAGGACCCAAAATGACCATGAAACTTTTGCCTGAAATCAGAAAAATTGTTTCATGCCATGTTGCAGCTTTACCGGTTCCATATAGAACAACTGAAAAAAACCCTGGTTTTTTAAATCAAACTGATGAAGGCTGCGATTGTATACCAGGCGGTAATGCTTTTCCTGTCGCATTAGATAATTTATATTGTAACAGATTTGAGATGGCTGAATTTGCAAAAGAATGTGCTCACAAAAAAATAAATTTTATTGGAATTTGTTGCGGAGCTGAACCTCATCATGTACGTGAAATGGCAGTCGCTTTAGGTAGAAAGCCTATTGCATACAAATATTATCCTGACATGTCTAAACATTACGCACATGGTACCGATAAAACTTTAAAAAAACATAATACCGACGCAGCAAAAACATTATAATTGATATTGATGGAAAAACACGCCAAGGTAGTTGTTATAGGTGGAGGAGTAGTTGGCTGCTCAATACTTTATCATTTATCAAAGTTTGGATTAAAAGATTGTATATTACTTGAAAGAAAAGAATTAACTTCAGGTTCGTCTTGGCATGCTGCAGGAAATGTACATGTAATTTCTTCAGATCCAAATATTTCAAGAATGATGGCCTACACAATTGGTCTTTATAAAGAAATTGAAAAAGAATCTGGTCATTCAACTGGTTTTAAACCAAGCGGAGGATTTTATTTAGCCTCTAATGAAGTTTGGTCAGATTACTTAAAAAGAGAAAGATCAAAAGCAAGATATATGGGTCTTGATCAAGAATTTATTTCTCTTGAGGAGGTTAAAAAGAAACATCCACTAATAGATCCTAAAAAATATCTTTTGGCTTTGTGGGATCCTATTGATGGTGAAGTTGACCCATCGGGAGTAACCTATGCTTTCGCAAAAGCAGCTAAAGTTTATGGAGGTAAATATTATACCAATACAGTTGTAATGGATACTAAGCAAAAAAATGATGGTTCATGGAATGTAATTACAGATAAAGGAAATATAAATGCAGAAATAGTTATTAATGCCGGCGGCCTTTGGGCTAGGGAAGTTGGTAATTTAGCTGGAATCGATTTACCAGTTCAGCCGATGGAACATCATTATTTAATTACTGAATCAATACCTGAAATAGAAGCTATGGGAAACGAAAAAAGATTACCTATAGGAACTGATTTCGAAGGAAACATTTATTTTAGGCAAGAAGCAAAGGGAATGCTGCTTGGAACTTATGAACAAAAATCTACTCCTTGGAAAATAAAAGGAACTCCAATGAATTTTGGGCATGAGCTTTTAGAACCTAAGCTAGAAAATATTCAGGATAGATTGGCAATAGGATTTAAGAGAATGCCAGCATTAGAAAAAGCAGGAATAAAAAATATTATTAATGGTCCATTTACTTTTGGTCCAGATGGAAGTCCACTAATAGGTCCAGTTCCTGGCAAAAAAAATTATTGGGTTGCTGTAGGAGTTATGGCTGGTTTTTGCCAGGGAGGAGGTGTTGGTAAATGTATTGCTGAATGGATTATAGATGGTGAACCTTCAATAGACGTTTGGGCAATGGATGTAGCACGTTTTGGAAATTATGCGTCGCCAGATTATGGAACCACAAAATCTTCAGAAAATTACGAAAGAAGATTTATTATGACTTTTCCTAATGAAACTTTGCCAAAAGGAAGAAAACAAAAAACTACTTCCCTGTATGATCGTTTCATTGCTAAAGGAGCCGTAATGGGAGATTCTTTTGGTTTAGAAACTGCTCTTTGGTTTGCAAAAAATCCTAAAGATGCTCATGAAGAACCCACCTTTAAGAGATCAAGATGCCACAATTACGTGGCTGAAGAAGTGAAAGCAGTAAGAAATTCAGTTGGTGCAACAGAAATAGCTAATTTTGCAAAACATGAGTTTGTGGGAAAAGAAGCAAGAAAATTTCTGGATTATATTTTAGCAGGAAGAATACCTAAGCCTGGTAGAATCATTCTTACGCCAATGTTAACTCCTAAAGGTAAACTTTATGGCGATTTAACCGTGGCTTGTTTAAATGAAGAAAAATTTATGATTTTTGGTTCAGGCGCAGCACAAGAAATGCATAGAAGATGGTTTGAAAAATTCTTACCAGAAAAAGGTGTAATTTATAAAAATAGATCGGATGATTTTCATGGTATAGCCATTTCAGGTCCAAATTCGAGAAAATTGTTATCTAAAATTTGTAGAGATGATGTTTCAGATAAAGCATTTAAATTTAGAGATACTAGAGAAACTTTTGTTGGAGGAGTTCCTGCAATATTAAATCGTATATCTTTTTCAGGAGAATTGGGTTACGAAATTTATGTTGCTCCACAATTTCAGCTCAAATTATTTGAAGAAATTGAACTGCATGGTAAAGAATTGTCTTTAAAACTTTACGGAGCTCGAGCTTTAATGGCATTAAGATTAGAAAAAAATTGGGGAGCGTGGACACTAGATTTTAGACCTGATTTTACAGCTGCTGAATCGGGATTAGATACTTTTATCAATTGGAATAAAGATTTTATTGGAAAAAAAGCAAGTTTAGATGAAAAAAAACAAGGTATAAAGAAGAAGCTTATTACTATGACAATAGATACAAAAGATATTGATGTCACAAATGATGAGGCAATTCTAAAAGACAATAAATGTGTAGGATACATCACTTCAGGAGGTTATGCGCATCACGTACAAAAAAGTATGGCTCTTGGATATGTGCCAACTGAATTATCAAAACATGATACCATTTTGCAAGTTGAAATTAATGGAAAACTTTATAAAGCAAATGTAACAGATAAACCTTTGTATGATGCTAATGGCGGAAAGATGAAAAGCTAATGACAAAAAAGAATATTTTTTATAGAGTTAATTTATGGATGTAAAATTACTTTCTGGGGCATTGGGAGCTGAGATAAATGGTATAGATTTAAAAGACACTTCTATAGAAAATTTTAAAAAAATTAATAAGTTGCTCTTGGAACACAAGGTGATCTTTTTTAGAAACCAAAATATTTCTGCAGAAGAACAGTTGGCGCTGGCAAAACATTTTGGTCCTCTTGAAAAGCACGTTTATGTAAAAGGTCGAGAAGATTATCCAGAAATTGTCAGAATTATCAAAAAACCACATGAAAAAAACCAATGGGGAGAAAATTGGCATAGCGATGTAAGTTACAATGTTAAACCTACAAAAGCTGTTATTCTAAAATCTATTAAAATACCTCCTGTTGGTGGAGATACCATGTTTGCAAATATGGAGCTTGCTTGGGAAACGCTAGATAACAATATCAAAGAAAAAATTAAGGATAAGAAGGCAGTTCATAGCTCTTTGGGCGGAGCTTTTTTTACCGATGAATATGAGGGAATGGAAAGTAATGGGAATCATAAGGAGTATACTAATGAACATCCTATAGTGCGTACTCACCCCGAAACAAGAAAAAAAATATTATTTGTTAACTGGACTTATACAAAAAAAATAATCGGTTTAGAAAAAAAAGAAAGCGATGAAATTTTAGAAAAAATATTTGAACATCAAGCTAGATTAGATTTGACTTGCCGATTTAGATGGACAGAAAATGCGGTAGCAATTTGGGATAATAGAAGCGTTCAACATTATGCCATATCAGACTTTTTTCCAGGAAGAGGTTTAGGTTACGAAAGAATAATGGACAGAATTGCTATAGAAGGCGATCGTCCAAACTAATTCTTTTTTATTAATGAAATTTGATTACATCATTATTGGCGCAGGTTCAGCTGGATGCGTTCTTGCAAACAGACTGACTGAAAATGGAAAGTATCGTGTGGGAATTTTTGAAGCTGGACAATCAAGTGATATTTGGAAAGTAAAAATGCCTCTTGCATTATTGTATACAATGCATGATCCAAAATATAATTGGAAATACTATTCAGAACCAGAACCTTATCTAAATAATAGAAGATTGTTTTGTCCTAGAGGAAAAATGATTGGAGGATGTTCAGCTCATAATGGAATGGTTTTTGTAAGAGGAAATCAAGACGATTATAAAAGATGGGAATCTTTTGGTTTAAAATCTTGGTCTTATGAAAAAATTTTACCTTATTTTAAAAAAATTGAGACATGGTCTGAAGGAGAAAATCAATATAGAGGTTCTTTTGGTCTACTTCCTATTAATCAATCCAAAAACGACAACCCTTTATTTAAAGCCTTTTTAGGAGCTTCCTCAGAAGCAGGGTATAAAATTAATTCAGATATGAATGGAGAATTACAAGAAGGATTTGGAATGTTTGATACAACCATTCACAAAGGAGAAAGAGCAAGTGTTGCAAAATATTATTTAAATCCTGCAAAAAATAGAAAAAATCTAAATATTTTTTCTAATTCGTTTGTTGAAAAAATTATTTTTGATGGAAAAAAAGCCATTGGTATTGAGGTAAAAATTAAAAATAAAATTGAAAAAATTTACGCTGAAAAAGAATTAATATTAAGTGCTGGTTCAATTAATTCACCGCAATTATTAATGCTTTCGGGAATTGGAGATGTAAATCATTTAAAAGAAAAAGGAATCAACGCTGTTAATGATTTAAAAGGTGTTGGAAAAAATCTTCAGGATCACTTAGAAACTTACATTATGCAAGAATGCAAAACTTCAGATACTCTTTATACTTATACTAAGTTAATTCCAAAAGTTTTAGCTGGAATTCAATGGTTTCTATCTAAGTCAGGCCCTTGTTCCCAATCATATTTAGAAGCTGGAGGATTTACAAAATCTTCTCCTGAAAGAAAAATACCAAATATACAATTTCATTTTTTTCCATCATTTGTTATTGATCATGGTTTAGTTAATCCAAAGTCACACGGTTATCAGTTACATGCAAGTCCTAACCATCCAAAAAGCAGGGGATCAGTTACTCTTAATACATCTGACCCATATGATTATCCAAAAATATTGTTTAACTACTTAGAAGATGAAGATGACTTAAGGCAAACAAGAGAGTCTATTCATGTTGCAAGAAAAATCCTATCACAACCTTCTTTTGCAAAACATGCAGGAAAAGAAGTTGGTCCTGGATCTGATAAGCAAAGTGATAATGAATTAAATGAATATATTAAATCTAATGCAGAAACTGCTTATCATCCATGCGGAACATGTAAAATGGGATTTGACATAATGGCTGTGGTTGATGAAAATTTAAAAGTTAGAGGAATTCAAAATTTAAGAGTAGTAGATGCTTCAGTAATGCC
The DNA here is from genome assembly GCA_902607735.1 of uncultured Pelagibacteraceae bacterium. Classification (GTDB taxonomy): domain Bacteria; phylum Pseudomonadota; class Alphaproteobacteria; order Pelagibacterales; family Pelagibacteraceae; genus AG-414-E02. Next base: position 11,141 of record CACLLG010000005.1, read on the forward strand.
TGAAATTCCTAGTGCAAATTTAAATGCTCCAACTCTTATGATTGCAGAAAAAGCTGCTGATCTTATTTTAAATTAAGACTAATTAGACAAATTATCTCAAACATTATAGCAGCCGCAACCATTGAGGTTATATTATTCGGACTATCCTTTGTTGGCATTAAGCAAGCTACATCTCCACCAATTACATTTCTGCCTTTTAAGCTTTGAAGCAATTTTCTAGCTTCATCCATATTAAATCCTCTAAAAGCAGATTCTATATTCGCTACTCCGGGGGCTACAGTTGGATCCAAACAATCTAAATCAAAAGTAACGTAAATTGGATTGTCTCCTAATCTTTCTAAAATCATTTTAGTACATTTTGCATGCCCTAGTTCATTATATTCATCCATAGTTATAACTTGATATCCAATATCATAACTTGCTTGCAGCCAATCTAAAGTTCTTGGGTTTCCTCTTATTCCAATTTGTGTACTTGTTTTCGGATCAACATTTCCTTGTCTAACGAGATATGAAGCCCAATGTGCGGCAGATTTTTTTGCACCCAAAAAATGATCTAGTTTTTCATAACAGTCTGTATGCGCATCAAAATGAACAATACTAACTTTTTTACCTTTAGTTAATTTCGAATTTTTTTTTGCTAAACTTTGTAATATCCCACCAGTAATCGAATGATCACCACCGATTGATACTACTGGTTTTTCAGCTTTTTCGATATGATCGTAAAAACTTGAAATTCTTTCAATGCATTTTTCATTATCATTTGCTTCTGGAAAAGGAACATCTCCCAAATCATGAATTTTATTCCGTTTCCATGGATCTATCCCATATTGAAGATGAGATCTTCTTAACATGGCCGAAATATTTCTTACTGCTCTTGGACCTAGGTGTTGGTCTCTTTCTGTTGTTCCATTGCCTGTACTGTGAGGCACTCCTACCAGAGCTATATCGCAGTTTTTTGGATCAGAATCATTTTTACATCTAAATAGAGTTGGTATACCCCACCAATAAAGAGTTTCCATCATTATTTGATCTTCTTTTGAAATCATGAATTTTATCTTACATGAATAAAAAATGTTTAAGAAGTAAAAAAAATGAGATAGATGTTGACGTTCATGAAAAATAATAATCCCAAAGGTATTATTTACATCTTGTTAGGCATGCTAGCCTTTTCAGTACAAGATTCCATTATGAAATATATTTATAACGTTGCTTCATTGTATGAAGTTTATTTAATAAGAACAGTAATCAGTTTTGTAATTATTGCATTATTTTTAAAAATTACAAAAAAACCAATTATATTTAAAACCCAATATCCTCTTTTAACATTTTGCAGAGTAATACTTTTCTTTTTTGGATTCAGCTTTTTTTATGTTTCTTTAACCGTACTGCCTTTGGTTACTGCTACCGCTTTATTCTTTGTCACTCCTTTTTTAATTACAATTTTTGCAAAATTTTTTTTAAAAGAACAAATAGGCCCCAGAAGATGGTTCGCTGTAATAATTGGTTTTGTAGGAATTTACATAATATTAAATCCTGATTTTAGTAATTTTGATTATATAACTTTAACCCCTATTCTATGCGCTTTTTGCTATTCGTTGTCTATGATAATCATAAAATTAACTTCTGAAAAAGATAATGTATATACACAAACATTCACATTTTATTTTGGTGCAATAATTTTTAGTATTATTATTTATTTTGTTGCTGGTGATGGTCAATACAACACAATCGATCATCCTGCTTCTCAATATATTTTTCGTGAGTGGTTCACCAACCTAGAGGCTTCTTTGTTATTAATGATTGCTACTGGCTTTACAGCATCTCTTGCTTTTCTTTTTATTTTTACAGCTTACCGAGTAGCATCTCCTGCGGTGGTATCACCTTTCGAATATTCAATACTTGTGTGGTCTTCTCTTAGCGGATGGTATTTCTTTAATGAAATTCCAGATTTAAAAACAATATTTGGAATACTTTTAATTGTGTGTGGGGGTATTTATATTTTTATCCGTGAAAAGGCACAAGATCAATCTATTGTAACTGAAAAACCACTTCGATAACTATTTTTTTAATTTTCCTGAAAAAAATAATTTATCAGTATTAAACTTTGATAAATTATTTTTTATAAAATCATCCATAAGCTTTGCTCTGTCTGGATCAAACTCAATAACCTTCCTTTTGTTGAGGTCCACATATAAAGACAGCACTTCATTTGTGGCAGCAAGATATTTTTTTTCTTTATGAAACATAGAAAGTCGATAATGAATTCTTTTTTTATCATGATCAACATAAGTAACTTGAGTTTCAACTTCTTCTCCTAATCTAACTTCCTGGTTATAGGTTGTATACATCTCTGCTACAAAAGTAGTTTTTTTATTCTCTTTGGCGGACTCTCCCCCCATTTTAAAATTGTCTAACATAACGTCAGCGGCTATATCAAAAATACGCACATAGTAAGCCACATTTAGGTGATTATTATAATCTGTATATTCTTTTATTACTTTTTCTGTTTTTAAAATCATGTTCATTTAATATAGTATATTTTCTTAAAAAAAAATGAACAATAAAGTATTTATCTCATGCGCAGTTACTGGATCAGGTGATACAGCAAAAAAACATCCTGATTTACCAAAAACACCTGAACAAATTGCTAAAGCTGCAATCGAAGCTGCTAAAGCTGGGGCTGCTATTGCTCATATCCATGTTAGAGAAAAAGATGGAAAGCCAAGTAGAAGATTAGAATTATATAAAGAGGTTGTTGATAGAGTTCGTTCGAGTGATACGGATGTGGTATTAAATTTAACTACTGGTATGGGGGGTGATCTCGATATTGGACAAGGAAAAAATCCTTTGGAATTTGGTCCATTAACAGATATGGCTAATGTTTATGAAAGAATTGCTAATGCAGAACAATTTTTACCGGAAATATGTACTCTAGATTGCGGAACTTTAAACTTTGGAGACGGTTCTGTAATTACAGTAAATACCCCTAATGATTTAAGAAAAGCTGCTAAAAGATTACAAGAAATAAATGTCAAACCTGAAATAGAAGCCTTTGATTTAGGAAATATGTGGTTTGGTGCTCAATTATATAAAGAAGGCTTATTGAATGATCCACCAATGTTTCAAATGTGTCTTGGCATACCATGGGGTGCGCCAGCTACGACTTCGGCTATGCAAGCAATGAAAGATGTAATGCCAAAAGAAGGTATTTGGTCAGGCTTTGCAATTTCAAAAAATGAAATGCCTTTTGTTGCTCAAACGGTAGTTATGGGAGGAAACCCAAGAGTGGGGCTTGAAGATAATTTATATTTATCTAAAGGAAAACTAGCTACTAACGCTCAATTAGTTGAAAAAGCAATAAGAATTGTAAACGATCTTGGTGTATCAACTATGACTCCTGCTGAAACTAGAGAAAAACTAAAGTTAAAAAATTATAAATAATTAGTCTAACCTTAAAGCATTTCCATCAACTCCAATAACTTGACCGGAAATTCTTTCAGCCTCTTCTGAAATTAAAAAAGAACAAAATTTACCAATATCTTCTTCATATATCCAACAATTCATAGAAGCCATTGATATAAATTCTTTTTCTATCTTTTTTTTTGAAGTTTTTAAAAAATTTGCTTTATCTTTTATTACTCTTACCATTCGATTGCCTTTGATGGTACCAGGACAAATTGCATTAACACGAATTTTAAATTTTCCAAGTTCCATGGCTAAAGTTTTCGTTAGACCAACAACAGCCCATTTGCTTGCCGCATAAGGAGATCTTAGTGGAAATCCCATAATACCAGCACCAGAAGAAACATTTATGATTGATCCTCCTTTATTTTTTTTAAGCATAGGTATTGCTAGTTTTGTGAAATAAAAATGGCTAACAACATTAACTTTAAGTGTTTTTTCCCAATCTTCAGAGTTTAATTTTTCAATTGTTCCTGTTGGTCCCGCAACACCAACATTATTTATTAACGCACTAATCTTTTTACTTTTTTTTCTAATTTTGTCAAAAAAATTTTTTACATCATATTCATCTGAAGCATCACATTCGTATACAAATAATCGTTTGTTATTTAATGGGTGTTTTTTTATTTTATTTATGCTTTTAATATTAATATCGCAAAGATAAACGTCTGCACCTTTGGATAGACATATTTTTGCTATTGCCCAACCTATTCCAGATGCTCCAGCTGAAATAACTATTTTTTTATTTTTTAAATTTAACAGCGCCATTAGAGTGGGTTTTAGTTAAAGCAATGGATAATTCTTTGTCAGTAATATATCCTTTTACATTTCCACTTTTGTCAACCACTTCAACTATTGCTGGAGTTAAACAAACTTTAGGCAAAAATTCATCTAAGAAAGAGTCTTCATTAACTTTAATAGTATTTGAATTTTTTGATCCTTTAAATTTTTGTGGTGATACCATGATTATTTTAGCTTTAATTACTTTGGCGCGATTTACATCTTTAACAAATGCAGCTACATAATCATCCGCTGGTTTCATAATAATATCTATAGGAGTTCCTACTTGAACTAATCTTCCTCCATTTAAAATTCCTATGTGATCACCTAATCTTAATGATTCATCTAAATCATGAGTTATAAAAACGATTGTTTTTTTTAATTCTGCTTGCAAATCAATAAGTTGTTTTTGCATATCGCTTCTAATAAGTGGATCAAGTGCACTAAAGGCTTCATCCATGAGCATAATATCTGTATTAGTTGCTAATGCGCGAGCTAAACCAACTCGTTGCTGCATACCGCCCGATAATTGATTTGGGTACATATGTTCAAAACCATTTAGACCAACAGCATCTATTTTTTCCATAGCAACTTTTTCTATTTCATTTTTTTCTTTACCTTGAACTTCAAGACCATAACCAATATTTTGGATTACAGTTTTGTGTGGAAATAATCCAAATCTTTGAAAAACCATACTCATCTTATGTCTTCTAAATTCAATTAAATTTTTTTGATCTAATTCCATTACATTAGTACCTTCCACAGATACCTCTCCTGAAGTTGGGTCAATTAATCTATTAATATGTCGAATAAGAGTTGATTTTCCTGATCCAGATAAACCCATACAAACGAAAGTTTCACCCTCTTCCACACTTATAGAAACATTATCAAGTCCAACTGTATGACCTGTTTTTTCTAAAACTTCCTCTTTTGTGGCTCCTTCTTGAACCATAGGAAGTACTTTGGATGGATTTTCACCAAAAATTTTATATACATTTTTTATTTCTATTTTAGACATTATTTTTTCTTTGTATGATGAACTCTTTCTTGCATTCTTTCACCATATGATTGCGTAATTCTATCAAAAATTATAGCTAAAAGTACAATAGCTATTCCCGCTTCAGTAGCCATACCAACATTTAGTTGTTGTAATCCAAGTAATACTTCATCTCCAATTCCTCTAGTACCTATCATAGAAGCGATGACCACCATCGCTAAAGACATCATGGTGCATTGGTTAATTCCCTGCATTATATTAGGTAAAGCTAAAGGTAATTGTACCCCCAGTAATTTTTGCTTCTTATTAGCTCCAAAAGCTTCTGCGGCTTCAATTACTTCTTTATCAACTAATCTTATTCCGAGGTCGGTTAATCTTATAAGCGGTGGCACTGCGTAAACAAAAATAGCAAAGATTGCTGGGACAGCACCCAATCCAAATAATAAAATCCCTGGAATTAAATAACAAAAGCTTGGTATTGTTTGCATTAAATCAAGGATAGGTAATAACGCATTACGCACTTTTTTATTTCTTGCCATCATAATACCTATAGGAATGCCAATTACTAAACAAAGCAACATTCCAATAATGACAATGGTTGTTGTCATTATACATTTATCCCAGTATCTAGGGCTAAGAAATCCAAGAAAAAAAACGCAGAAAGCAACCATTATAGTTGTTCCCATTTGTTTTCCACTTGCGAAGTAAGCAAGCAATATAACAGATATCATAAGTATTGGCCAAGGAAGAGCCACTAAGAAATTTTTCATTTTACCATATAGACCTAGTAAGAAAAAATTGATTCCTTCAAACATAATTCCGTATTTTACAATCAGAATATCAAACCATTTATTTAGAAATGGCATTAATGGAAAGTCTAACCATTTAGGCCAGTCTCCTAACCAAGAAGGATCTGTAAATAAAACTGAAACGCTTTCAGGTCTATATTTCGAGGTTGTGTAAGCAACAACAACCATTACTACAAAAATTACTAAATAAACTAAATTAATATATTTTTTATACTTTCCCATCTATATACCTAAAAAAAACTAAGAGCCCGTTAGGGCTCTTAGTTTAAGATTTTTTAAAAATTAAAGCGCAGCTTTAACTTTGTCTGCAACATCTGCTGGAACCCATTTAGTCCATGAATCAGAGGACTTTAAGTAATTCTTAGCAGTTGCTTCCATATCTCCACCGGATTCATCAATATAGAAAGCAAGTGATTTGTTAACTTCAGCTGTTGGTAATGAGTACTGTTTAACAAAGTCAATGATTGGTTTGTTTGCTGGGTCGTTTGCAAACTTAGTCGTAGCTGATTTTGTTAAAGCCATGTCCACATAAGCACTAGCACATGTATCTGTGTATGCTTCAGGTCCATCAGCTTTAATTTTTTCAACTACTGCCATCATTTTTGTCCAACAAGCATTGTCGTATGCTGGTTCTTTAAGTTGAACAAGATCAACTTTTCCCATTAGACCTGTTGGTGTCCAGTAGTAAGAAAATACTGGCTTACCTTTTTTAAATGCACCGGCAATCGCTGCATCTAACGCTCCACCAGAACCTGGGTCAAAGTTAGTATAGAATTCATCTAGACCATAAACTTTGTGTTTAACCAAATTAATCGTGTAGCAAGTCCATCCTGAAATACAGCTAGTCATTCTGCCTTTTCCAGGCGCCTCAGGATCAGCAAATAGTTTTGCTATCTCAGGCTTTTTCATATCTTCAACACTTTTTAAATTGTACTTATCTGAAGTAGCTTTATCTACGTAAAACCCTTGCGTAGATGAAGGAGTATTTACTCCAAGTTCAACGATTTGTCCTTTTGCAACAGCTTCTTCGTGCATTTGAACAATATTGTCTCTCCAAACTTCAGTAATAATATCAAGTTGCTGATCGTAGTGAGCAGCCATAATTGGACTAGTACTACCTTTTGTAACTTCAACAGAACAGCCATATCCTTTTTCAAGAATAAAACCGACTATTGCTGTATGGACGTTCGCACTATCCCAATCAAAATCTCCCAAATGTACTTTGCAAGCAGCATTGGCGCTAGTTGAACCTAGTGCCATTACTCCAGCAAATACAAAAGAAAGTATTAATTTTTTAAGAAATTTCATTAAATTTCCCTCCCTTTTATTAGTTTAAACTGGCGTATTACAACGTGAAATCATCAAAAAAACAACCCTTTTTAGTAGTCAGAAATAGTCCATACATAAGAGTGTTTTTTTGGCCTTCAAAATATTAATTCAATTATTAATTGAATTGAAAATTTAATAAAATAAAATAATCATATTTGTATGACAATAAATATTTCAAAAATTTCTCGGAATGGTTCTGGACTGAATATTGAATGGGACGACGGAGAAAAAAGTAATTTTAATTTCTTATGGTTAAGAGATAACTGTCCAACAGCGCGAGATAAAGATTCAAGACACAGAATGTTTAATCTATTAGAGGTTTCAACAAATATTGCCCCTAAACAATTTAAAATTAATACAAAAGGTAAATTAGAAATAGAATGGAATGAAGGAAATCATACTAGTTATTATGATCAAAAATGGCTTAGAGAAAATTGTTACACTATTAATAATAAAAAAAAATATATTTCACCCTACATTTTATGGAACAATTCGCTAAATTCTAAACTTTCAACCATACAAATAGAACACGATGAAATAATGAATGGTAAAAAAGGTTTAATAAAATGGCTTGAACTTCTTCATTACAATGGAATTGCTATTGTTAAAAATTCTCCAATAGAAAAAAAATCTGCTTTTCCAATCTTAAATAAAATAGGAAGCATAAGGGAAACTTTTTTTAAAACACCTTTTGAAGTTATTAATATTCCAAAACCAAATAACTCTGCTTATACCGCGCATGCATTAAGGAATCATATGGATTTACCTTGGTTTGAAACACCTCCGGGTTATCAATTTTTACATTGTTTAATTAATTCTGCTGAAGGCGGCGAATCTTCTGCAGTAGATGGTTTTGCAGTTGCTGATTATTTAAGAAAGAATGAAAAAGAAACTTTTGAAACTTTGGTGAATATACCGCTTAAATTTAAAGACAATGATTACACTCAAGAATCAATTAGAAGCTTTCATGCTCCAGCTATTTCTTTAACAAAAGATAAAGATTTTAATGATATTAGATTTAGTGTTGCAACAATGGATGCATTAGATTGTCATCCAGATAATATGGAGAAAGTTTATAAAGCTCATCATAAGTTAGGCAATTTATTACACGATGATAAATTTGTAATTAAGTTTAGGCTTAACCCTGGAGATATCTTTTCTTTTAATAACAGAAGAGTTTTACACGGCAGAACTGCCTTTGATCCAAACTCAGGACATAGACATTTGCAAGGTTATTATATCGATAGAGATGAAATTATTGGCAGATTAAATTTTTTAAAAAAATAATCTTATAGGTTTTCAAAAATTAAATTCTTACTATTTTTATATTTTTTAAAAAGATCTTTTCTTTTAACTGTATAATAAAAAATAGACTTTCTAATTTTGGTTAATTTTTTATTAAATAAAAAACTTTTCTCAAGACCTAAAAATTTGACATGCTGTTTCTTAGATTTTAATTTAATTACTCTTAAATTACTGTTAGAAAGAAATAATAAGCCTAAAGACAATCCTTTGTTTAATTTATATAAATTAATTAAATTTTTTTCTTTAAAAGAGAATAATCTTATTTTTTTCTTTTTTTTTATTAAATTAACTAAACTCATTAGATTTTGATTATTCAAAAGTGGTTTGATTTCTAAAAGTAAACGATGTTTATTATTAGATATTTTTAATAAGTCTTTGAGTAATGGAATTGGGGCTTTATTTTTATTACTTATTTTTTTTAATTTTGGGTAGGTAATATCTTTTACATTGACATTTAGCTTAAATTTTCTTTTTAAATTAAAATCGTGAAAACAAACCAATTTATTGTCTTTAGTAACTTGTAGATCCGTTTCTATGCCAAATTTTCTTTTAAAACAGTACTTGAAGCTCCGAATGGTATTTTCTTTAAATTTTTTTTTTGCTAGACCGCGATGAATATAGTGCGTAGTCATACAAAATTACAAAACAGGTTTAAGAATTTTAAGGATCTTTTTGTGTAGTATAGAACTCGAACTTACCAATATACTTCCGCCTGCTTTCGGGTCTTTACCTCTCCAGTTTGTTATATGTCCACCCGCATTTTTGACCAAAGTAATTATTGGGTGAATATCCCATATTTTATTACGACATTGTAAAACCACATTAAGTTTTCCCTCACATAATTGACAATAGCTCAAAGCATCAGAACATGGATATCTCATGAGTCTTGTCAATTTTGAAATTTTCTTTTGTTCTTCTAAGGATAGATAGCCGAAAAAATTCCCGGATATTTTTGAATTATTTAATGATTTTGATTTTACTACTTTAAGTTTTTTAAATTTATTATTTTCTACTAAATAAGAGTTATTATTTGTACCTGTAATATAATACTTTTTTAGCATAGGAAAATTAACTAAGCCAAAAGTTGGTTCATTTTTGTAGTTAACACTTATTAAATTGCTCCAAGTGGGACTTCCAATAACAAATGATCGTGTTCCATCGATTGGATCGATGATCCATGAAAATCCACTTTTTGATTTTTTTACTTTGAATTCCTCACCCACAATTCCATCTTTGGGAAATTTTTTTGCAATTTCTTTTCTTAAAAATATTTCTATAGATTGATCAATATTTGTAACTGGGTCAAAACCATTGCTTTTTTTAGATTTATTGTGCAGTTTAAATTTGCCTGCCAATTTTTTAAAATATAGTTTATTAATTTTTTTGGGAAGTGAATTTAAAAATTTGTAATATTTTAATTGATCTTTTTTATTAATTTTATCCATTAATAAATTACTTCCAGCCTGTTATAGCCTTTACTTCTAAAAATTCATTTAGACCCCAGATTCCACCTTCACGACCATTTCCAGATTGTTTGTATCCTCCAAAAGGTGCCCCAACATCTGCTCCTTGACCATTAATAAAAATTGTTCCTGCTCTCAATTTTCTGGCAACTCTTTTAGCTTTTTCTTTATCTTCGGTTTGCAGGTAATTTCCAAGTCCATATGAAGTGTCATTTGCTATTGCAATAGCTTCTTCCTCAGTTTCAAATGGAATAATAGAAAGTACAGGTCCAAATATTTCTTCTCTTGCAATTCTCATATCATTATTTACATCAGTGAAAATTGTTGGTTTTACAAAATAACCTTTGTTAAGACCATTAGGTAAATCAGGTCCGCCTGTAGCTAATTTTGCGCCTTCTTTTATTCCAACATTTATAAGATTTATTACTTTGTCATACTGAACTTTTGAAACTAGTGGTCCAATGTGATCACCTTTTTTTGATGCTGCATCTACTTTAATTTTATTTGCTTCATCTACAGCTTCTTTAACAGCTCTTTCATAAATTGGTTTTTGAACTAGCATTCTTGTTGGTGCATCACAAGATTGTCCTGAATTACTCATTACATTTCTTACACCGTCTCTTACTGCATTTGGATAGGAATCTGCAAAAACTATGTTTCCGCCTTTTCCACCTAATTCAAGGGTAACTTTTTTTATTGTGTCAGCTGCATTTTTTTGAATTAATTTTCCAGCTCTTGTTGAGCCTGTGAACGAAACCATATCTATATCAGAATGACCAGAAATATGATTTCCAACGACTTCTCCATTACCATTGACTAAGTTAAAAACACCAGGAGGAAAACCAGCTTCATGAATCATTTCTGCAAACAAAATGCCAGATATTGGAGCAATCTCAGAGGGTTTTAATATCATCGTGCAGCCAGCAGCTAATGCTGGAATAACTTTTAATACAATTTGGTTCATTGGAAAATTCCAAGGTGTTATTAACCCACATACTCCAATAGGCTCATATCTAATGTAATTATTAGACTTAGGATCAAATTGATGTTCAAAATTAAAATCTTTTAAAATTTTTATTGTGTTTTTCGAAATATCAGCACCCATTTTTGTGTGAATTTCTGAAGCATAATCCAACGGAGCTCCCATTTCAGTTGATTGTGCTTTGACCATCTCATCCCATCTTCTATTATAAATTTGATCAAATTTTTCTAACAAGCTTAATCTTTTTTCTTTACTAGTTTCTCTCCAAGTTTCGAATGCATTTTTAGCAGCACTGATAGCTTTGTCAGTGTCTTCTATTGATCCAAGAGATATAATTGCAAAAGGTTCCTCCGTTGATGGATCAATAACTTCAAAATTATTTGGTTTAGAAGGAGATACCCATTTACCGTTTATATAAAAATTTTTTTTCTCAATCATTGAATATTACTCTAACACAATAGTTAAATTTCATAACCTTTTTCTTCAGGTTCATTATCAATTAATTCCTCTGGATACCCGCTAGCTCTAAAGTTTATTTTACAAATATCCTCTAACCTTTTAACAACCATTGACGACCATGCTCTTGATCCATATTTTTTATGAGCATCTTTAAAAATACTCAAAACTAAAGGTGAAATTTCTAAAGGTATATTTAGTTTTTTTGATAAATTATTAAACAAAGTCATATCTTTTTCCACTAAATCCATAGTAAAATTTATATTGTACGAACCATTTAAAATTACTTGGCTCTCCGTTTCATGAACAAATGAATTTCCGGATGAAACTTGTATACCTTTAAATGTTTTTTCTATATCTAAATTTGATTTTTTGGCTACGGCCCAAGCCTCCCCTAAAGCTGCTAAGTGAGTTGATGCTAAATAATTTGTAATAACTTTTAAAATTGATGCAGAACCAAGCTCTCCTGTATGTAAAATTTTTCTTCCCATTGTAGTTAAGACAGGTAATATTTTTTCAAAAGATTTTCTTTCTCCACCAACAAATATAGCTATATTTCCCGTTGTTGCTCGATGGCATCCCCCACTAACAGGGGCATCTAATGGAATAGCTCCTTTTGATTTTACAAACTCACCTATCCTTTTGACTTCTTTATTATCTGTCGTACTCATTTCTAACCAAATTTTGTTTTTTGATAGTCCTTCTATAACCCCGCCTTTTTTCATCATAACCTCTGAACAGATTTTAGGAGAAGGAAGGCATGTTATTATCAAATCAACTTTTTCTGCCATTTCTTTTGGAGATTTTGATGTTGCGGACCCTTTGGCTACAAAATCTTTAACCAAATTATCATCTAAATCAAGAACAGTTAAATTAAATTTATTTCTTAATAAGCTTCCAGCAAGTTTAGCACCTACATTTCCTAACCCTATAAAACCAATTTTCATCTTTTCTCCTTTTAACTTTTTGCTATTTTATTTTCTGGATCATGAAGCGGTTGAGTTTGTAAAGTCGCTTCATATTGTTTTTTTTCAACTTCGATAAAGAAGATCTTCTTTGCTAGTTCTTCTATTGGAGAAACTAAATTTAAATACCCAAAAGACATATTTTTTTCATAATTAAATGAAAAATTTCCTGAGGTCGTTCTTCCAACTATTTTTCCATCACAATAAATAGGTTCGTCATGAAGCAACAAAGGAAATCCTGGTTTATTGTTTTTCAAAGTTAACATCACCATCATTTTTTTAACTTTTTCTTTTTTTATTTTCTCAATTGCTTTTTTTCCAACAAAATCAATATTTTTTTTAAAGCTTATTACAAATTTAAGACCTGCTTCATATTGATTTTCTTCTGGCGACATATCATGTCCCCAATGTAAATATCCTTTTTCCATTCTCATAGTATCCATAGCAAACATGCCACAATGGGAGAGATTAAACTCTTTACCTTTGTCTACTATTAAATTGAATATTTCTCTTGATTCATCCATTTTTATATAAAGCTCAAAACCTAACTCACCAACATAGGATAATCTTTGTGCCCATATTTTTTTATTATTTATTTTTATTTCCTTGCTCGTGCCAAATTTAAAATTTTCATTAGAGAAGTTATCATTTGACAACTTTGACATTAAACTTCTGCTCTTAGGGCCGAAAACACCGAGACAAGCAATTTCGTCTGTGACATCTTTAAATTCTACATCTTTTGATAAATGCTTCAGTATATGAAATTTATCATGTTCTTTGTTTGCTGCCGAAGTAACGATTCTAAAATAATTTTTATTCATACAAACAACTGTCAAATCTGTTTCTATTCCACCATCTTCGTTTAACATTTGAGTATAAGTAGTTTTTCCAATTTCATTTTTAATATTAGCAGTGCAAATTCTTTGTAACTCGCTATAAGTTTTTTCTCCTCTTAAATCATATTTGGAAAAAGCAGTTAGATCGAACAAACCAATATTTTTTCTTGCATTTTTTGTTTCATGCGCCACTGACGGATACCAGTTTTGGTAATTATAACTATATTTAAGTTCCGGTTTCTCATTGTTTAAAGCAAACCATAATGGTCTTTCATATCCTGAGGACACACCAAAACATGCGCCTGCTTTTTTCAGTTCTTCGTGATATGGAAATAGTTTTTGATTTCTTGAGGTTTTATGTTGTTTATATGGCCAGTGCATCCCATACAAATCCCCTAAAGTTTCAGTTATTCTTTCCTTAATAAAATTAATTTCCGAATGGAATTTTTGAAATCTTTTTATGTCATATATAAATAAATCTTCATTGATATGACCATTCATCATCCACTCAGCCGTTACTTTCCCAGCTCCTCCACCGCTACCAATTCCGATGCTATTAAATCCACAACAAACAAAAAAGTTTTTAATTTCAGGAACTTCACCCAATAATGTATTTGTATCTGGAGTAAAAGATTCTGGACCTGCAAAAAATTTTCTGACTCCTGCTTTTTCTAAAAGTGGCACTCTTTTGAATGACGCTTCTAAATAAGGTTCAAAATGGTCAAAATTTTCAGGAAATTCAGCAAATGAAAAATCATTTGGAACTTTATTTGTTTTTTTAAAAGCTGGGATTGATTTTCCTTCGAAAATCCCAACTAGTAATTTGCCAGCATCTTCCTTTAAATATAACCTATCGTCAAAATCTCTTAATACTGCCAAATTTTTAGGTAAATCTTTAATTGGTTCCGTAATAATATAAAAATGTTCTGCTGGATATAAAGGTACACTGACTCCCAGCTCGTCTCCTATTTGTCTTGACCACATTCCAGTTGCTAGAACTAGATATTCACATTCAATTATTTGATTTTTAACTTTAACTCCACAAACCCTTCCATTTTTAACTAAAATTTTTTCTACTGGACTTTTTTCAAATATTTGAGCACCCAATTCTTTTGCTGCCTTAGCTAACAAGTTAGTTACACCTATTGGGTCCGCTTGGCCATCTCCTGGCATAAAAATACCTCCCAAAATATCTTTTTCATTTATTATTGGATAAATCTTTTTTATTTGATCAATGTTTAATACTTCTACATGTACATCGAACAATTGTGCTGTTGTTGCTTGTCTTTGTAGTTCTTGCCACCGTCCTTTAGTTGTCGCTATGGATAGTGCCCCATTTAATTTTAATCCTGCTGAAAAATCAATTTTTTTTTCCAATTCTTTATACAGGTCTGTTGTATATTTTCTTATTTTTGTAACAGCTGCAGTGGGTCCTAGCTGACTTACCAATCCAGCGGCATGCCATGTAGTTCCTGATGTAAGTTGATCTCTTTCAAGTAAAACTACATCTTTCCATCCAAATTTTGCTAAATGATAAGCGACTGAGCAACCTGCTACACCTCCTCCAATAACAACTGCTTTTGTGCTTTTTGGTAATACATTCATTCTTTAATAGTTCTATTTATAAACCTTGAATACCTATTCCTGTTTTTGGATATGTATAAAGATTATAGTTTGCCGTAATTTCTTCTCCAACTTTTATATCTCTAATAGAGATGAGAAACATATATTTAGCTTCCGCTTTTGGATCTAAACTTGGGTATAGATTCTCTCTATTTGCATTTCCATCTGTTATTTTTTGCATCTCCACTTTTTGATCAATTGAATCTCCGCATTTTAATTTTGGTATACTATTAGAAACTATTTTAATCACATTTGGATTATTTGAATGATTATAAAACCCCCCTAATGGTGTTCTTATATATTTATTTTCAAATTCCTCATCTCTAATATGTGTAAGACCTATAAATGTATTTGCTTTAATATTCTTGGTCGCATACAAACCTAGTCCCTCAATCGGAGAATTTTTTATTGTCAAACATTTTGGCAATGGTCGATACATGTTTTTTATTTTTCTGATATTGTGTGAATCTTCGATAAAAGTCCGTCTTTGTCAACATAACACCCTTGCAACCAACGAGTCCCTTCTCCTGAATAAGCTGTTCTAGCATGAAGAACTCGAGTGTTATCGGTTACAAAACCTTCTCCAGGTTTCAATTTAAAATTTATAGCCATTGAGGGATTGTTAATAATCTCAGAAAATTTCCGATATGCTTTATAATAATTTTCCATATCATTATATGGAACATCGGTGATGGGCGCAGCTGAACGATTGTTGAAACGTATTGCTATTATTTCACCATCTGGTGATAGTTCAATCATTGGTCGACGAGATTGTAAATGCGTTTTTCCATCTTCATTATATTCAAAACGAGCACAGTACCTGCTTAATAAGTCAAAATATTCTGGATTTTCTTCTTTGAGCAAAATTGCTGCCTTAAAACCATCTACAACTTTTGAATCTCCTCCGGATGCCGAATTTTCTATACAATAAAGAATTTGTATTGTTGGTGTAGGATCTCTATAAGGATTATCTGTGTGCGCTTGTAAACCAAGATTTGTATAAGCCAAATTAACAGCATTTATTTCTGTTCTAACCTCAAAAAACTTCCCATAATTAGTTTCTCTGATATATCCAATAAGATTAGCTATTTGAATAATGGCTCCAGACTCTTTATTTCCTCCTCTAATTTTAGCAAAACCATATTTGTAAAGAGATTTCATCCATTTAAGAAGCAAAGTATTATCAGATTTTGCATTTTTGTAATCAATGTTTGGAATATTTTTTGCCATATCAGATTTCCAAATTTTAAAATCTGTAGAAACCCAGCCTTTTAAAAACTTTTTTTCTAAATCATATGCATACATCTGGAGCCAATTCGTAGAAAATGAAACTTTTTTTAATTCAGGAAAAAAGGTTAAAGATATATTTTCACCTTTACTATCCAAAATAGCTGATTTAATAGAAGTATCTATGGGTATATCAGAAAGAGTAATTAATCGCTGTCCATTTTTGGTATCTCGTGTTTTTGGATCCAAAGCATTGTCTCTCAACCATGTAGAATGATAACGCAAAGCTTTTCCATCAGCTCGTTGCAAAATTATTGACTTACCATCATCAATTATTTTAACTGATTTAAACGTATGCATTTTATTTATATATTCTCAATTTTTTAGTATTATTATATGAAAAAGGTAAGAATTCATTAATTTAATTTGGAGTTTTTATTCGTGCACATAGTAAATGAAATTATAAATAAATATCAAACCAATAACAGTCTATACATTGGAGAAAAAGTTACAATAACTGAGCATATGATTCAAACTGCCATGCTAGCAGAACAAAATAATTCTTCTGAATCATTAATTTGCGCCTGCCTACTTCACGACTATGGACATTTTATCATCGAAGATCCTGACCAACTAGTTGATAAATTAATTGATGGAAAACATGAAAATATAGCTTTTAATTTTTTAAAAAATTATTTTAAACCAGAAGTTGTTGAACCCATCAAGCTACATGTTCAAGCAAAAAGATATCTCTGCAGAAATAAATCATATTATGAGCTTTTATCTGATCCCTCAAAAATTAGCTTAAAACTTCAAGGAGGAATAATGACCAATGAACAGGCTCAAAAGTTTATCTCGTCGAAGTTTTATAATGATTCTATAGCTCTTAGAAAGTATGATGATGAAGGAAAAACACCAGATATTAAAATGAAAAAAATTGAAGATTATAGAGATTTAATTACTTCTCAACTGATAGACTAAATCAAATTCATTGGACCAACAATCATAATAGTCCAATAAAAAAAGATAAAAATATAAAAATAAATAATTCTCATTTTTTATAATAGGATTGTAGCCATCGAAAAAAACACAAGGGTAAGACCCCAGGAAATATAGCATAAAGTTTTCATTGGACTTCTATGTAGGAAGCAATTGTGTTTAAAACTTGTCAGAAGAGATGGAAGAAAAAAAATATTTTGTCGCAGTTAAGGTTTGAGAAATTATTTTTTTGATGGGTTGGAAAATAATATCATACCAATTCCAAATAATATAATGACTCCTCCAGCAAATACCTGCTTTGTAGGTTCTTCTCCAAGTAAAAAGATAGCGGTTAATAGTCCTGTAAGAGGTAATAAAAGCATCACAGGCATAACTTTATGAACTGGATTGCGACCCAAAACATGATACCAAGTACCGTATGCAATAGGTTGCATAATTAGACCGAGAAAGGCTACTATTGACCAACCTTTTAAATCTGCGTTTGAAAGATAATTAATTGTATTACCATCAAAGATAAATGATCCCAGTAGCAGCAATGGGCCAGCAAACAAGCAAACCCAGGCAGTAACAACAAGACCTCCTATTTTTTTACTAATTGGTTTTGCCATAACCATTCCAAGGGACCAGGCGAACGCACCTACAAGAAGTAGAACAACACCAATAAATTTACCTTCAAGGTTAGGTGCCCCTAATAAAATAAAGAGTCCTATAAAAGCAATAAACATACCAATTATACTTCTTAAGCTTGGTTTTTCTTTAAACATGAAATACGCAATAATCACACCAAATGGTACTTCGGTGTGTACAAGAAGTATTGATGATGAAGCATCTACCCTATCTAAACCCATATATACTAAACCATATGTTAAAGTTCCTCCAATAAGTGAAACTATAAATAAATCTTTAAGAAATTTTTTTGGTATAGGAAACCACCAAATTAAAATAAGTGCTGCAATAGTAAACCTTAAACCCATTAATAAAAAAGGTGGAAACTGTTGCATAGCAGGTTTTGCAATGGCGAAACCAAAACCTAAAAGCAAGGGAGCACATAGCGCAAGTAGTATATCACGAAATTTCATCCGTGATTTCCACAGATTTGATTAAGATACATAAATTATTTTATTGGTATTCTTTTCTTGGGATCAAAGAAAGGCAGAGGTACAACTTTTGCCTTTAAATTTGCATAAGGAGATCTAATTTCTATCTCTTTGTCATTTTTTGCATAGTCGATAGGTATAAAAGCATATCCAATATTTTTCTTTAATCTTGGAGAAAAACATTTTGATGTAACATAACCAATTTCTTTTTTATCATCAAATGCAGGCCAATGATCAGGCACAAAGTACCCTGGTGTATACTGTGGTGGTACAACTTTACTTATTGGATCTCCAAGAATTTCTATACCTACTAATTTTCTTTTAATTCCTTCTTTTTTAATTTTCTTAAGTGCTTCTTTCCCGACAAAATCAGCTTCCATTTCAAGATCAACTAATCTGTCCATTCCAATTTCAAAAGGATTGTCTGTGACTCTCATATCTTGAAAATACGAAAAGATACCAGCTTCTACTCTTCTTATTTGTGAAGGTCCAGTTGGAGCTATCTTGTATTGCTTCCCTGCAGCCATAATCTTTTCATATAAATCCGCTCCTCGTTTTCCATCTCTAAGATAAATTTCATAACCAATTTCACCGCTCCATCCCGTTCTTGAAACAACGACTGGTATTCCACCTAAATCAGTCTGCTTACACCAATAATATTTTAAATCATTAATCCAAGATCCAAACAAATCATTCATTAAAGCTCTTGATTTTGGTCCCTGAACTTGTAGTGGAGAAACATCTGGCTCTCTTAATTCAATATCGTATTTGTTTTCACCAGCAACACCCATTGCCCAAAGTAAAAGATCGCTATCTGAAATTGAATACCACCAATGATCTTCTGCTAATCTTAAGAGTATGGGGTCACTAAGAATACCACCTTGATAATTTGTATTTAAAACATATTTGCATTGGTTTACTTCACAATTTGATAAATTTCTTGGTGTTAATAGTTGTGTAAATTTTGATGCATCAGGTCCTTTAATTTCTACCTGACGTTCAACAGAAACATCCCAAAGAGTAACATCATTAACCAAACTCCAAAAATCTTCCTCTGGAGTGTTATAATAAACTGGAAAATACATATGATTATATGTTGTATACTCTTTACAACCCCACGCTAATGTAGATTCAAAAAACGGTGACTTTCTAATCCTGGTTCCAAAACCTAAATGTGGTTTTGGCGGTGTATTTGATCTTGTTGCCATGAATCTCCTACAGAAATTTGGAATATGCTTTATTTCATTTTAATTGTCTAGATGGATTCGTTTAGGCTGTTAATTTTTTATTCTCAGGATCATAAACAACCTTATGGAGTATTTTTGCTTTTCTTCTTTTACCTTGAATTTCAATTTCTAAGTTTGAAACTTTTGCCAAGTCAGATTTTACATAAGCAAATGCTAGACTTTTTTTGGACCTAAAACCGTAACCTCCTGAAGTAACCACTCCTACTACTTTATCATTGTAATAAACTGGCTCATTACCTCTAGCATCAACATCATCCACATCAACTTCTAAATAAACTATTTTTATATCAACTCCTGATTGAATTTTATCTTGAAGACTTTTTGCCCCTATAAAATTATTTTTTTTCTTTAAATTAAAAAAACGATCCATTCCAGCCTCAACCAAACTTATTTCACCTGTAAGTTCACTTCCCCAACCTCTATATGCTTTTTCAATTCTAAGTGAATTTACAGCATATGTTCCAAAATTAATTATTTTTTCCTTTTTGCCTGCTTCGTAAATTGCGTCATATAAAATTTCCATTTGATTTATTGGATGGTGTAATTCCCAGCCTAGTTCACCGACATAATTTACCCTGAGAGCTCTCACAGAAGTTTTATTAATTAAAATTTCTTTTCCTTTTAACCAAGGAAAATCATTATTATGTAAATTTTGTGAAGTAAGTTGAGATAGTATTTTTCTGGAATTGGGACCTGCTAGAACAAGCACTCCATAATCATTTGTTACATTTTTTATTGTAACATTTTCTTCTTTTTTAAGATGATGATTAAACCAGTCTAAATCTCTAATTTCTGAAGCTGTTGAAGAAAGAATATAAAAAATATTATTTGGAAAACGAGTTATTGTTAATTCGCTTTGAATTCTTCCTTTTTCATTCAGCATATGAGTAAGAACGATACTTCCATCTTTTTTTGGAATCTTATTTGAGCAAAGGCGATCTAAAAAAGATTCACTATCCTTTCCAGAAATTTCATATTTTGCAAAAGTGCTTAAATCTAATACCCCAACATTATTCTGAATATTTTCACATTCTTTTTGAACATAAGAAAAAGCATTTGTTCTTTTAAAACCATACTTTTCTTTCATTCCTTTTTTTCCAAACCAGCAAGGTTTTTCCCATCCATAAGAATCTAAATACATAGCTCCTGATTCTTTTAGTTTATTGTAGATAGGAGTTTTTTTCATAGGCCTTCCAACGTCAATACTTTCGTTTGGTAATGGAGTAAAATACATTCGCCTGTATTGATCTGATGACTTTTTAATTGCGTAATCTTTATTCGCCCAACTCATGTATCTCCTTGGTTCAAATTCCAACATGTTTATGTCTGCATCTCCATGCATCATCCATTGAGCCATATATTTTCCAGCTCCACCCCCTTGAGCGATCCCAATACTTGCACCGCAAAACATCCAAAAATTTTTTAACCCAGGAGCTGGTCCTGCTAAAAAATTATCATCCGGTGTATGAGTAATAGGTCCACAAATAATTTTTTTGATACCTACATCTTTAAACTCGGGTATTCTATCCATTCCAATATTTAAATGTTCCTCAATTCTATCAAGCTCCGGTTCTAATAATTCCATATCAAATTTCCAATCCATTCCCTCTAAAGCCCAACATTTCGTATTTTTTTCATAGGGACCTATTAACAAGCCTTTTCCTTCTTGTCTTAAATAAGCTGAAGCCATTGGATCTCTTACGACTGGTAATTCTTTTTCTAATTTTTTAATTGATGGATGCTCCTCTGTTACCAAGTAATGATGAATCATATTGATAGAAGGTATATTTTTTAAACCAACCATTGCTCCAACTTCTGGACCATAACTTCCAGCAGCATTAACAACGTGTTCACAAACAATATCTCCTTTTTCAGTAATCAGTTTCCATTCACCAGAAGGAAGGAGTTTAATATCAGTTACTCTATTTTTTCTATATATTTTAGCACCAAAATTTCTTGCGCCCTTAGCCATTGCATTCGTTGTGCTTGTTGGATCAGTGTGTCCATCATCAGGTGTATAAAAGGCTCCCATAATTCCATCTAATTTTATAAAAGGATGTATCTTTCTAATTTCATTCGTAGAAATAATTTCAGCTGGTGCACCTATATTATCCAAAATTCCTTTTACATATTTAAACCAATCTAGATCTTCTTGTTTGTATGCTATTCTTAAACTTCCACAATCATGAAATCCTGTAGGCTGTTCTGTCTCTTTTTCTAGTTTTTTATAAAGGTTGTTAGATTCTAAGTGAATTTTAGCTAAATTATAACTTCCCATCATTTGGGGGCATTGACCAGCCGCATGCCAGGTCGATCCTGACGTTAACTCTCCTTTTTCTAATAAAACTAAGTTTTTCCATCCCTCTTTGGCAAGGTGATAGAGCAAACTTACACCCATAATACCTCCGCCAATAATACCTACTTTGGCATGTGAAACTAATTTATCTTCTGGCATTTTTTTTCCCTCAAGTTTTATTATATATTATAAAATATTTATATATGAAAAAAGTTAAATTTACACAAATGCAGGACGGTACAAAAGAAGATTATCTTCTTTTAGATAAGCATGAAAAAGAATTTATAAAAAAAATACCTGATAGAATATTAAAATATATGAGTGGATTAACTTCAACTCTTGAAGGTTATCAGGTATCAAGATTAGAACATTCTCTTCAATCAGCTACTAGAGCTTTACAAGATAAAGCTGAGGAAGAAATGATTGTTGCTACTTTGCTTCATGACATTGGAGATGAGCTTGCTTTTCACAATCACTCCGAATTTGCAGCAACAATTTTAAAACCTTATGTCAGCGAAAAAACTCACTGGATAGTAGAAAAACATGGAATTTTTCAATTATATTATTACGCTCATCACCTTGGATATAATAAAGACGAAAGGGAAAAGTATAAGGGGCATAAATACTATAAAGATACAATTAATTTTTGTGAAAATTGGGACCAAAAATCTTTTGATCCAAATTTTAAATCATTAACTCTTGGTGATTTTGAGCCCTTTGTTAAAAAAATATTTAACAGAACGCCTTATTCTCAATAAAACTTAAAATTTAATTGGTAAACCATTATTTATCCATCCCGCACCTTCGGCACTACCTTCAAAACCATCAGAAATATTTGTAACTTTATAATTTTCTCTAGACAATAATTCTGCAGAAATTTGAGATCTTTCACCTGATTTACAAAGAACTAAAATTTCATTGTCTTGGTCGATTTTGAAATTTTTAAATTCTTTCACAAAATCAAAAAGAGTATCCCTTTTTATTTCCAGGAAATAAGTTTTTAATCCTATTTTATCTCCATCTGGTCTACCTACTAAATCCCATTCTTCTTGAGTCCTAACATCTAGTAATACTTTATTAGAACCTTTAGTCAGATAATCTTTAATATCCTTTGTTATAAGCTGTTTAATCATCAAGCTTTATCTGCATAATCTTTTTGATGTTTTGGAATTCTTTTATGAGTTCCAAACAACATGTGAGTGGACATATCTTCTCGGTATTTACTAGCTGGCACTTTTAATCCAACCGATTCAGCAACCTCTCTAATCAGCATTGGATTTGCGCCACAACAAACGCCTAAGTAATTTATGCCAAGACTAAAAGCTTCTTTTGCGAACTTACCAATTTCGTACCTATTGCATTGCATTGGATCTAAAGCTGTGGGGAATGGTGTTTTGTGTGGTGTGTGACATGTGCAACCATTATTATCAGGCAAATTAAAAAAAGTAGGATACGTTTCTGTTGTTCTAAAATTTATAGGCAAAGCAGCTACATGACATTTTAAAGTTTTTCTAACTTCCTTTAAGTAAGGCATCATCGTAGCAGGACCTCTAAAGCAATTCATCCCCACCACATCACCACCACGTTGTTCTAGCTCTTTGCAAGTATCAACAATTGAAACACCATCTCTCATAATATTTTCACCCATGGGAGCTATTGTAATTACGCTTGGTAAACCTGTTTTTTTCATAACTTTTAATGCTGTATAAGCTTCTTCAGCATAGTAAAAGGTTTCACCAATTAACATATCGGCCCCTTCATCAACGGCCCAACCAACCATTTCAGAAAACATTTTTTCGACTTCTAAATGTGTTTTGGAATCTTTATCATCCCAAATATTTGAATTTGAAATATTCCCAGCCATTAAATTGGGTTCTTTTCCAATTGGGCTAGTAGCAACCTTTTTTGCTATTTTCAATGCAGATCTATTAAGTGGTTCCAACAGTTTCTCTTTACCAATAACGCGCATTTTTTCACGATGGCCGTTATAAGTAAACGCTTGAACAATATCAGAACCTGCATGTTGAAAATCTCTATGCAAATTTTCTAAAGCTTCTGGATGTTCCAAAGAAACCATAGGAACAAACTCTCCAGAGGCCATATAGCCTCTTCTTTCAATTTCAAAAAGAAAACCTTCTGCACAAATGACAGGTCCGGAATCCAATCTTTCTAATAAGCTTCTGTTCTTAAGTTGACTTTTATATTTTTTCATCTTTTAACTCTCTCATTACTTCTGAAGGGAGCAATGAGCAATTAAAAGATCCGTACAACACTCTCGATTTAAGAGGGAGTATCAACTTAATAACAATTGAGCAATTATCTACTTGATATTTCATTTTGCTCATTTTCTCCTTTTTAGTGCTTTGACAATACGTCGGGTGCACAATTTGGTTAAATACCCGGCCTTTTATTGAAATAAAAATTCAAAAAAAAAACCACCGACTAAAGCGGTGGTCTAACAGTGTCGCTTTAGCAGGATTTCTAATGCGCCCGCAATCTGATTCAACTCGGCGCTATGTACTAATTTAACCATTCTAATGTATTATTGTCAATTACATTCTAATTTATTTATGAACTATAGTAATCAAAAAAAGGGCATGATCCTTGCATTCACGGGTATTGCGTTCATCACCCCAGATTCACTTCTGATACGTCTTGCCAATTTGGAATCTTGGAATTTAATTTTCTACAGAGGATTTATTCCTTTTCTAGTAGTTTTTATAGGCCTTTTAATAATTTATAAAACCAAATTAATTAAGGAAATTGTTAATAATGGTTGGCATGGGTTAGCCTATGCTTGTGTGTTCACAATAACAAACATTATGTTTGTCATTTCAATTGAAAACACTAATGTCGCGAATACATTAGTCATGATTGCCTTGGCTCCAATGCTTTCTGCAATAATTAGTTTCGTTTTTTTAAAAGAAAACCCTGATCAAAAAACATGGGTAGCTATTGTTATTACCACGCTAGCAGTAATTTACATTTTTTATGACGCTTTAGATGCTGGCGATTTTCTTGGAAACTTTTTGGGTTTGATTTGTGCCACAGGTTTAGCGGTCGGAGCCGTTATCATAAGATCTGTAAAAAAAATTAGTTTGGTTCCATCTGCAATGCTAGGAAAATTAATGGTTGCTCTAATTGCTCTTTTATTTGTAGACCAGTTAAAATTGGAAGGTTATGACTTAACAATTATACCTCTTATGTGCATTATGTGTGTGGCTATACCCTTTGTGCTAGTAACATTAGCTCCAAGATATATTACTGCAGCTGAGGTGAATCTTTTTTTCTTACTTGAAACTATACTGGGTCCAGTTTGGGTTTGGTTCGTTATCCACGAACAACCAAGCATTGAAACTATTATGGGGGGAACAGTAATCGTTTTTACTATAGCAATTCACTCGATTCTGGCTTTAAAAAAAATATAATAATTATCTAGTTGCTTTTGGTTTAACGAAAGTTTAATTAAACTCTCTCTATGGGAAAATTATTAAAAAATTCATGGGTTCTTTTTTTCTGGCTACTTTATCCTTATGGTTGCCCATGGGTTTCAAGGTAATTTGCTAGGGGTTCGATCGGTTATAGAAGAATTCAATTTTATAGCAATAGGTTCGATAATGACAGGTTATTTCATTGGTTATTTTGCTGGTGCAAATAAAATTCCAGAACTCGTTGGAAAAGTTGGTCACATAAGGGTCTTTGCGGCTTTTGCGTCAATGGCATCACTGAGTATTTTAATTCACGCAATTTTTGTTGATCCAATTATCTGGACAATAGGAAGGTTTATCACGGGCTTTAGTATAGTAGGAATTTTTATTGTTATGGAAAGCTGGTTAAATGATCGAGCTAATAATAGGACTCGTGGTCAACTATTGTCTATTTATATGTTTATTACTTTAATAGGGTTGTCCTCAGGAACACTTTTATTAAATTTTTCTAGCCCAGAAAAATACGAACCATTTATTTTAATTTCATTATTACTATCTTTTGCTCTTGTTCCTATTTTGCTTACAAAACGTAAGGCTCCAAAATTTAAAAAAATAGGTTACATAAGTATAAAAAATTTATATAAAACTTCGCCGTTGGGTACTGTAAGTATGTTTTGTACTGGCATTATTCATTCGGCTTTATTTACTATAGGTGCTGTTTATGCATCTTCCATGAATTTTACAATTTTTGAGATTTCTTTGTTTTTATTTTTAATAGCAATATCAGGTGGTATATTTCAGTGGCCAATAGGTTATTATTCAGACAAAACTGATCGAAGAATAATAATAATTTTCTGTACATTTATATCTGCACTTTTTTGTGTTTTATTAATTACAGCTTCTGGAACCTCATTGCAAAATATGTACTTAGCTACAAGTATTGGTGTTAACAAAATAATGTTTTTTTCTTATATAGTTTTATATGCAGGAATGGCTGTACCATTATTCACACTTAATCTGGCTTATGTAAATGACTACATTCCAAAAGAAAAATTCGTTTCTGCTGGAGGTGGTATGCAAATTATATTTGGAATAGGCGCTATGACTGGACCTATGATTTGTTCTTTATTGATGCAAAAATATGGAAGCAATGGATTTTTTGTTCATTTGTTATTTTTTCATTTAATGATTGGTGCATTTGGATTGTATAGGATAACTAAAAGAAGTTATAAAGATAATCCCGAATCTACATTTACGCCTCTCCCAAGAAATATTACGCCGTTAGGAATCGAGCTGGATCCTACAACTGGAGCAGATATATCGTCACCCGAAAAAAAATGAAATTAATTCACTAGGTGAAAAAATAATCGAATTAATTCACTAGAAAAATTTCTATTTATTTATAATTATTTTGTTATGAAAATAATTAAAATATTTATTCTAATAGCGACTGGTTTATTTTTAAATAATTGCGCAAATAAATCACATTCGGATGCTGTTTTAGGTGGAGCAACAGGAGCAACAATGTGTTTAAAGTACATAGGGGATAATCCCTATTTGATTGCTACGTGTACTGTAGGTGGTGCCTTTACAGATGCAGAAGCTTTGTATAATTTGGATGACGATAAACATAATGCCGCATTTCTAGACCATTTAAATACAAGTGGGTCGGGGTCTTCATATACGAGCTGGTATAATCCAAGAAACGGTAATAATGGAATTATAAACATAACAAACTCATATATGGTTGGATCACTTAAATGTAAAGAATATGACCATACAGTAGATATAACAAGTTTTGGTAGAGTAAAAAGAAAAATAAAATTTGGAATTGCTTGTCAGACGCCAGGCGGACAGTGGATTGAAAAACCTGATGGATTAAAACCTAATTATGTAGTTGAAGGAAGTAAGAGGATGAACATATTCGAAAGGAATGCTTATATTGAAAAATACTATCCAAATAATTAGGAGATAAATCAAGCTAGACTCGAGCAGGATTAAATAATAGCCTAAATTAACATTATGACCTTGCTTATTACAATAGTGCCTTCTTTAGCTCTGTTGCTTTACTTCGTGTTATCCGACAAATTTAAGGAACCCAAACTGACAGTACTATCTGTTTTCTTTCTCGGTTATTTAATTTGTCTGCCAGCTGGAACTTTAAATGATTTTAGCTACAAACTTTTAGAAGATGGTACCGAATTATCTCAAAGACTAGGATATAGTTTTCTTGGTCCAGCGTGGGCTGAAGAACTTCTAAAATTTTCAATACTTTATTTAATTGTGTTAAAACGAAATGAATTTAACGAACCTATGGATGGTATAGTTTATGGCGTTGCTGCATCTCTGGGTTTTGCGACTTATGAAAATTATGATTATGTCTTTCGATTAGCAGAGACATGGGAAATAATTCCAATGGATATGGCAATTTGGAGATCATATTCAGCTATTCCAATGCATGGTTTAAATGGATGTATAATGGGATTTTATTTTGGAAAGTATGTTTTTACAAACAATAAGAAATTTCTGATATTATGTCTTCTAGTCCCTTTTTTAATGCACGGATTTTATAATTTTTTACACTACCCCGTTTCTCTTGGAGTTGTAGTAATTTTATTTATTTATTCAATAATACTTCATTCTGATTTAAAAAAGTTACAAAAATCTAAAAAGAAAGAAGAAGAAATAAAAAAAATATGAATAAATTTATAGTTGGAATTTTAGTAATTTTATTTTTTTGTTTGATTGGAACAAAAGCTATGTCTAGTGGACCAAGATGCGAAAGCTTTTACGAAAAAGTTTATAACGACACGGAAAAGGAAGATGTCAACCTTGAAGGTTATGTCGATGTTCTGACTGTTGGTATAAGATTAGAAAGTATATGGGATAAACAAGGTATATGGAATAACAAAAAAATTGGAAAATGGATTCTAAAAACCAATGAAGAGGGTTACTTTTATGTGGGCAAGGTAACAAACGGCAATCTTTCTGATAAAATTAAAGTAAACGATATTGTGTTAAGTATTAACGGCGAAGATTTGAGAGAAATTGCAAAAGATGAAGATAAATATGAAATTTTACGTAAAGATATTTCTAACTTATATGTTGAGGGCGAAAAAATAAATATCAAATTATTAAGAAAATCTAATGTTCGTGATAAAGGTAAAGTCATAGAAGTTGGAACAGTAAATGAACTAAAATCATTTGACATGCCTTACATCGATTTTTACGTTAACTCGATAAATATTGATGAAAAAGAAGGATCCTTTGATGCTTCAATCGAAACTGATTTTTTTGGAAAGGGTAGACGAGCGCTATTTTGCCAGTAAAGCTGTTTGGGACACTTTGGTGTATAATAGAAAATCAGACAATAGACTTTACTTCGAACAATGTGAATTTTCTGAGGAAAGATGGGGAAAACTAAACACTGTTGATCCCAATTACGGATTAAAATTTCATAATTTGATAAAAGAAGATAGACAAACTCGAACTTCTTATTACTTTGTGAGACCTAACTTTTCTTATAAAAATTTTACAGAAGATGAGATGCTTCAAGATGCTGATTCTGATTTTTGGGATAATAAAGATTGGTATCCATTAGAAGCTGATATTATTTTTAAATCAACAAGCACTTACAAATTTAAAAATAAATTTAATTTAAAATCGTTTCCTTTTGATCGTCAAACAATAAAAATATTTATTTATAATGAAAAACATGATTATGATACGTGGCGCAGTTTGACAAGTGCCTATCAGATGAGAAGAGCGCTTGAGTTTCAAAAACTAAATTCCATACAAGGATGGAACATTGTAGGTGTCGATATGGAATATGCTTTTTATACTGACCCCAACTACAAAAGTAAATTTGACGGTGCTTATCTAGAGTTTGATGTAGAAAGAAAAAGTGGTTATTACATATTTAAAATTATTCTACCTATTATTTTAATTTTAGCTGTATGTTGGTCAGCTGTCTGGATTGACCCTAAAGAAATTGAATCTAGATTAACAGTTACAATTGTATGTTTGTTATCCCTAATTGCTTATAATTTTGTAATAGATTCTGACATGCCAAAACTAGAGTATTTAACAGTAATGGATACTATTATTCTCGTTTCTTATATTTATGCAACCATACCAAATTTTTTAAGTGTCATTAGTTTTAATTTAGTTAAAAAAGATAAATTGCGTGCAGAAAAGTACGAATCTTATGAAAAAAAACTGGGATTACCTAGTTATTTATTAATTGTATTAATAATAATTGCAGCAAATGCTAATGCAAATCCTGAACATACCGCTAGTATGCTTTCGTGGATGATTCCAAAATAAAAGAAAATAGGATTTTATAGGATAACTAGACACAGAACTAGATCGTTTTGAGATAAAACAAGAATTAGGCAGGCATGAACAAAGAAAACGCAAGTAAACTCTGGAAAATCATACAGGAAGCTGGTGATTATTTAAATGGTCAATTACCCGAACACCCTAATCATCCTAAAGGTAGAAATCCTTATGCCCACGTTGCAATATGCGTGAAGTCAAAGTTTCAAAAAAGTTATAAAGATATTGAAGATGAAAAATTTCAAGAAGTTATAGATTACATTGAATTTTTAAAAAAAAATCCAAGCTAAAAAATATAATTAATTTAAACCAATAAATCGTCTATTTCTTTTGGTGTTCAAGCTATAGTACAAAAGTGCAAAAGTAATAATACTTCCTCCTATTATTGTATTAGCTGTTGGAACTTCGTTAATTCCAAAAATAGGTAACCAAACCCAAAAAATGCCACCTAGAACCTCTGTCAAAGATAATAAAGTAAGATCAGCCGCAGGTAAATGTTTTGATCCTAGAGAATAAAGTATCATCCCTGAGCAAACTAAAGTTCCGTGTAATGCCGATAAAGATGAATTTCTAAATGTAGTAAAAAAATTAGCATCGCTAAAAATTAAAACAAAAAAAGAAAACGTCCCACAAAATAATCCTGCAACTGCAACAGTTGTAAATGTTGGGGTATTTTTCCTCCACCTTAATGAAACAGAAAAAAATGAAAACCCTAATGCCGATAAAAGTCCAATCACTAAACCAAATAAAGTTCCAATTTCTCTACTATTAAGGGCCATAAAAATAATTCCTATGGCTGCAATAATTATTGCTATTAAAGTTGTATTTGAAACTTTTTCTTTAAGAAAAACATAACCTAAAATTGCTGTCATAAAAGGCATCGCCGCCAACATCAAAAGT
>CACLLG010000006.1 GCA_902607735.1 uncultured Pelagibacteraceae bacterium
TTGGCCCCAAGGGTAGAAATGTAGTTTTAGATAAATCTTATGGAGCCCCACGAACAACAAAGGATGGGGTAACTGTTGCTAAAGAAATTGAACTTCAAGATAAATTTGAAAATATGGGTGCTCAAATGGTTAAAGAAGTTGCAAGTAAAACTAATGATGAAGCGGGTGATGGAACTACAACTGCTACAATTTTAGCCCAATCAATAGTGAGAGAAGGAATCAAATATGTTACTGCTGGAATGAATCCAATGGATGTTAAAAGAGGACTTGATAACGCTGTTGCTCATGTTATTGAAAAAATAAAATCTTCTTCAAAAAAAGTAAAAACTAACGATGAAGTAGCTCAAGTAGGAACGATTTCTGCAAATGGAGAAAAAGAAATTGGGGACATGATTTCAAAAGCAATGCAAAAGGTTGGGAATGAGGGAGTAATAACTGTAGAAGAAGCTAAGGGACTTGCTACAGAGCTAGATGTTGTAGAAGGAATGCAATTTGATAGAGGATATCTTTCTCCTTATTTTATAACTAACGCAGATAAAATGATTACAGAACTGGATAATCCACTTATTTTATTACACGAAAAAAAATTAACTAATTTACAAGCTATGGTTCCTTTATTGGAATCTGTCGTTCAAGCTGGACGTCCACTTATGATAATTTCAGAAGATGTAGAGGGTGAAGCTTTAGCAACTTTAGTAGTGAATAAACTTAGAGGAGGTTTAAAAGTTGTTGCAGTTAAAGCTCCTGGTTTCGGTGATAGAAGAAAATCAATGCTAGAAGACATTGGTATATTAACTGGAGGACAAGTAATTTCTGAAGATTTAGGAATTAAGTTAGAGAACGTAAAAATAAATGATCTTGGTACATGCAAAAAAGTTAAAATAGATAAAGATAATAGTACAATTGTTGCTGGATCTGGAAAAAAAGCTGATATTGAAGCAAGATGTAATCAAATTAGAAAGCAAATAGAAGAAACGACTTCAGATTATGATAAAGAAAAACTTCAAGAAAGATTAGCTAAATTAGCTGGTGGAGTTGCTGTTATTAAAGTAGGCGGCGCTACTGAAGTTGAGGTTAAAGAAAGAAAAGACAGAGTTGAAGATGCTTTAAATTCCACAAGAGCAGCTGTAGAAGAAGGCGTTGTTGCGGGTGGAGGTTGTGCTTTACTTTACGCAGCTCAAGATTTGGATAAAGTAAAATTTAAAGGTGCTGACCAAAAAGCTGGAGTAGATATTGTAAAAAAAGCATTAGAATCTCCTATAAGACAAATTACTGCTAATGCGGGTGTCGATGGCTCTGTGATAGTTGGAAAACTTTTAGAAGGTAAAAAAACAACACAAGGTTACGACGCTCAAAATGAAGAATATTGCGATATGTTTGCAAAAGGAATTATAGACCCGACGAAAGTTGTCAGAACCGCTTTACAAGATGCAGCCTCTATAGCTGGCTTGCTCATTACCACTGAAGCAATGGTTGCTGATAAACCGGAAGAAAAAGATTCTGCTCCTGCAATGCCTCCTGGAGGAATGGGTGGTATGGGAGGAATGGGTGGTATGGGAATGTAATACGATTCCCCAACAAGAACACTCTAAATACAGAAATTAAACAAAATTAGAACCCTCGGAGCGCAAGTTTCGGGGGTTTTTTTTTAAATCTTGTTAAATAATTTTATTGAGAAGTTCTAGTACATTGATCCCTAAATAATAAACGATATTTTAAGTCGGAAGGATGAGTACCATAAATTTCTGAAATTAATGTTTTTTTATTAAAAATTACGTTATGCTCTTTAGGATCTCCTCCCTCAAGAGTTAAAAATGTAAATGCACGTATTTCATTTTCGTCTTCATAGTCAATTGTCCATTTTCCAACATATCCTTCATAATTTGTTATATTTAATGTAGAAGTTTCAAAAAAAAATTCATATTTGGATGGATATGGTCCTTCTAAATCAATATCTTTACAGTCAAATGAGAGAATTCGATTATCAGCAA
The DNA here is from genome assembly GCA_902607735.1 of uncultured Pelagibacteraceae bacterium. Taxonomy (GTDB): domain Bacteria; phylum Pseudomonadota; class Alphaproteobacteria; order Pelagibacterales; family Pelagibacteraceae; genus AG-414-E02. The sequence continues at coordinate 1,992 of CACLLG010000006.1, forward strand.
ACCCAACATTGCAAAACATCAAAACCAGAAAGATGTATAGAGATAGTTTTTTCATTGTTATCTATCTGTTTGTATCCAATCATTAAGTTCTGCTGTTAAAAAGCTAACTTTTAAGTTGTCACTATTATTGTGTTGTCCTTCCTCAGACCAATCATAACAGATAGTATTAACAACATCGCCAGATTTGAGAAATAAACCTGTTCCTTTCATATTGCTTTTATCATCGACTTCAGTAAATACCTCATCAACATTAACCTTTTCTTTGTAGGGGTAAATTTTAGATATAGTATTAAATAGCTTTTTTTCTTTTTTGTAACATGCTTGAATATTATTTATAAAATAAATCACACCAGACATTCCGTGTATTTTATAATTTTTATCATTTTTTTTCACCATTATTTGAACAAGATCAAATTCCTTTGTTATTTCAGGTTCTACAAATACCACTACAAAAAATTTTCTATCCTTTTTCCACTTATAAAGATTAAAGTGTGAATGTTGATCTATCTGTTCTTTTGTAAAGTAATTTAATAAACTATCTTTAAAAGATATTCCAGCTATTGTGAATTTTTCACTTAATTTTTTTTCTGTTTGTTCTATATCAGATTCTGCAGCAACAACTTCGCCCATATTAAAATACATTATTTTTTTTTTACCTTCAGGACTTATGATGGTTGCGGCACCATGAAACTGATCTTTTGTAAAACCACCTCTATATTCCATTCCATCACTGAATGTAAAAACACCATAACCTTCTCTTAAACCATTCTCAAAATTTCCAACAAATTTATCCCCCTCAATAGAGGTTAACGTTCCTTGTCCGTGATATTCGTTGTCTTTAAATTCTCCAACATATTTTTCTCCACTAGAATAACTGAAAGTTCCTTGTCCATGTTTTTTGCCCTCTTTAAATTTTCCCACATATTTTGATCCCTCACCAGATGTATAAGTTCCATATCCATGTGGTATACCGTTATCTATTTCACCAACATATTTTGCCCCACTATCAAATGTTATAGTTCCTTGGCAATTTTTCCATTCAAAAGATGCTTCACCAACACATTCGGGCAATGCTTGAACCGTGTTGCAAAACATCAAAACCAGAAAGACGTATAGAGATAGTTTTTTCATTCTTGTAATTTCTTAATCCAATATTCTATTCTAGGTCTTGGATTATTCAAAATTTCTTGACAAAATTTATTGCGTTCACTTACCAAACTTTTTTCTTTATCATTTTCCCATTGCTCCCACATTTCCTTAAATACCTTTTCAAGTTTTGGTTCAATTTTCTCTTTAAATAATCTTTCGTCATCAAGAATTTCTTTTCCCGAAAGTGCTAATAATGAAAGTTCTATATTAAAAATTTCCTCAAATACTAAATTTTCTTGTTGTTTTATATACTCAAAACTCTCATGCTCAGGATCATCTATTACCGATTTGCTAATAGAATAAAAAGCATAACAAGACAAAAGTTCATTTTGAAGTTCTATTACTGCTCTAATCTCTAATTCGTCATAAGTCTCTGCTTTTGAAATGTTTGTTAAATTACAAAACATCAAAACCAGAAAGACGTATAAATATAGTTTTTTCATCACCCAATTTTAACCCCACTCCTCAATGAAGTCATCCTTCTCGTACCCTTCTCGTTTCGTCTAATTCTGCAGTGAAGTTTGCAGTGAAGAAGTTAAATAAGTGAGTATTGGTATCAAATGAATGCGAATGTAATACACTTCCATTTAGAGAACACTCTAAATACAGACATTAAACAAAATTAGAACCCTCGGAACGAAAGTTTTGGGGGTTTTTTTATTGATGAGTTATTTTTTCTTATTAACTATTGCCAGAATATCAGGATCATTTCTTAAACTATGGTTGAGATGCAAAAATTCTAATATATCTCTACTTTTGCCATCTGTTAACCCTTGCTTTACTGCTTCGAGAACAATCTCTTTGTCGTTTTGCAAACTTTCATCAATTATTGCTAAAACATAACCATCTTGCTTTACTGCTTCGAGTACAATTTCTTTATCTTTCTTAAAAATCTTATCAGCATCGTGGAGAGCAATACCACCATGCTTTACTGCTTCTAAAACTATCTCTCTGTCTTTCTTTAAACTTTCGTCTGCGAGTTTTAGTGCACCATGCCATGTTTTAACTGCCTCTAAAATGATTTCTCTGTCTTTTTTAAATCTATTATCTATGAAATCTAATACTAAACCCCATTGTTTCACTGCCGTTAGAACAATCTCTCTGTCTTTCTTTAAACTTTCTTCTGCATAACCTATTGCAAGACCATCTTTTTTAACTGCTTCTAAAACAATCTCTTTGTCTTTTTTAAAATGGTCAGGCAGGTTTTTTAATTCTTCACCATCATTTTTAACTATTTTTAATGCTTCTTTTTTATCCATAAACCCATTTTACCCCACCCCTCAATGAAGTCATCCTTCTCGTACCCTTCTCGTTTCGTCTGATTCTGCAGTGAAGTTTGCAGTGAAGAAGTTAAATAAGTGAGTATTGGTGTAATGTGTGTGCGAATGTAACAACCATTCCTGTTTAGAACGCTCTAAATACAGAAATTAAACAAAATTAGAACCCTCGGAATGAAAGTTTCGGGAGTTTTTTTTATTCATTAATTTGGTTCAACTAATTCGTCATTTTCAAAGATACCTTTATCAACTGTTCCACTTGCCCACGTGTAAGTTCCTTGCCCGTGGCGTTTACCATCTTTAAATTCTCCAACGTATTTGTCTCCAGCATTACTTCCGCTTACCCACGTGTAAGTTCCTTGCCCGTGGCGTTTACCATCTTTATATTCTCCAATGTATTTTTCTCCATTTGCAAATGTGTTGATTCCTTGCCCGTGGCGTTCACCATCTTTCCATTCTCCAATGTATTTTTCTCCATTTGCAAATGTGTTGATTCCTTGCCCGTGGCGTTTACCATCTTTAAATTCTCCAATGTATTTTTCTCCACTTGCAAATGTGCCAGTTCCTTGTCCATTAAAATCTCCATTCTGATATTCGCCCTCATACTTTCCTCCGTCTTGTAATTTTTCAGTACCCGAACAATTATGCCACTTATATGGGTTGGTACCTTTACATTTTGGTAATGCGTAAACCGTGTTACAAACCAACAAAACCAGAAAGACGTATAGATATAGTTTTTTCATTAAACCCAGTTTAACCCCTCTCCTCAATGAAATCATCTTCTAAAAATTACTGCTCTAAATAAAAACCAAATATTTCTTACATTTAAAATGCTTGTTAATGAACCTATTACATAAGTAAAAGCACAAACTCTTAAAATAGATTTACATGAAGAATGAAATTCAACAGGTATTTTCTTTTCTAATATTGGCATTGCTCTTTTAAAACTTGCATCCAATTCTACTTCAAGCGTAATTAAGTGAGAAATCATTGTAATCAATATTGATGCAAAAATAATTATTATACAAATTCTTATTAAAGGAAATGCACCTGTTGCCAAAATTGCTGGAATACCCGCATATAATAATAAACTTGATATCTTATTTAACCAAAGTGTTTTTGAAATAATCGCCTGTCTTCTAATAAGTGGGGGATAATTTTCTTTATGTTGGATAGCATGACCTATTTCATGACACATAACGGTAATACTTGTAATACTTTTTTTGTCTAATCTTTCTGGTTTTACTCTTACAGTTTTTGAATTTGTGTCATAGTGATCACCAATTTTTGTATCCTCAATATTAACATCATCCAAATTTTGCTCTTTGAGCAAATTCAAACCGAATTCTTTTGCAGTAAAAGGCATATTTGGAAGAACATCATCATGTTTATTCAAAGTATAATTAACCCAAAGACCTGGCACAGCATAAATTAGAATTCCCAATAGATATAAAATCATGAAATAATTCTATCCCCACTCCTAAATAAAGTCACCCTTCTCGTACCCTTCTCGTTTCGTCTGATTCTGCAGTGAAGTTTGCAGTGAAGAAGTTAAATAAATGAGTGCTGACAATAAATGAATGCGAATGTAAAAATTCCGACCCAATAAAATATTCAAAAAGGGCAGTTTTTACTGCCCTTTTTTTTACCTATTTAAATAAAAAATACGAAATTGTAGTCACTATCAGAACAATAATGACCCAGATTGAAAGATTGGCAAGGAATTGTTTTAGTTTAGAATTTGATTGTAAAAAACTAGGCAATACTAATATCAATACTCCAATCATGTAGATTATTGGAATTATTTGATCAACATTCATTCTGGGGGTTTTTTTATTTCTTTAATTTTTTAAGAACTATTTTTTTCCAATTGTAATGTCGATCTCGTGAGTTAACTACAATTATTCTTTTCTTTTCAAAATCAATAACAATATTTTGTCCGCCAAAACCACTCATTCCTAAAATTTTTCTTTTAGATAAACCAATAATATCAAAATGAAATTGACCACCATATTTCTTTGTGTACATTGCTACATCAAATTGACCAGATCTATCACCATCATAATTTTTTTTATTTTTATTTATTCTTCTTTCGTATACAGTTTTTAAGTATTTACCTACACAAGTATCATTATTCCAATGGTCCATGACTACTTTTGCAATTCTTAAATAATCATATCTGTCTGCATAAAAAGAATATCTTCCAAATTGTCCTTCTCCTGGCATTTTTTCTCGTGAGCGAATAGTTTTATGAAAGAACACACTATTTTTAATTTTGGCATCTTCTCTAAAAACTTTGTTTAGTATTTTTTGAAAATCATCACCGGTTTTAAAAATAACATAGTTCATGATGGTATTAGTAGCGAGCGCATTATAATTATATATTGATGATGCTTTTTTTGTATTTTGTAAAATTGGCGATTCCATTACTTTCTTTATTTGAAAAACATTTACATTAAAATATTTATCATCTTTAATACGATTATCTGAGTTAAAATTTTTTTCACCAATAATTTTTTGATCACCCGCTTTCATATTTAATAAATCTATGAGTTTTTGACCTTCATAAAGAGTACCTTTTAATACTGACCAATCATCTAAAGTTACATCAATATTATCAATGTAACCTTCGCAAATTGCATAACCTGTAACATATGATACTAAACTTTTACCCATTGAATGAGATGGAAGTAAACCATTATTATTTTTAATATATGACGGAAGATCATGTTCATCTATTTTAATTTTATCATCTTCAAATAGTAAATAACTGACTAAACCAGTTTTTTTTTTATTTTTAATTTCTTTAATAACCCCTTTATCTTTAACTAAATTAGATTGAAATTGATAATAATTGTCAGCACCCTTTACTTCATAATTCCAAAATGCACTAAAACTATATTCTTCATATTGGTGTTTAGCGAACGAATACGATGTGAAAAGAGAAAACATCAAAACCAGAAGGACGTATAGAGATAGTTTTTTCATCCAAAATCATTTTAATCCCACTTCTCAACTAAGTCATCCTTCTCTTTCGTCTGATTCTGCAGTGAAGAAGTGAAATAAGTGAGTATTGATATGAAATGAATGCGAATGTAAGAAATTATAATATAGCAAATATTATTTAAATATTTAACATACTAAAAAATGCTATTAATCCAAAAAAAACCAAAATAGATAAAAATAGTGATATAGATGAAAAAATTATTCCAATAAGAGATAAGGTTTTATTTTCATCTTTTTTTCTTCCTATAATACCACAAATCAATCCAACCGTACCAAAAACAAGTCCAAAAAGGAATAGACCTACCACTCCAAAAACTATTGATAGAATTCCAAGTAAATTGGATTGATCTTTTTTTCTAAAGGAAAGTTCCAATTTTATTTTTTTTGTTGGCATAAACTAATAATTGTTAACATGTATTCCCATTTCATTCTAAACAAAAATTCAAAAAGGGCAGTTTTTACTGCCCTTTCTTTTTGCTCGTTCTATAAATATTTAAGTGGTACGTTTAACAATGAGTGAAAATGGAAAAAAGAAACGAAAAAGAAACTGGCCACTTGCCATAGTGCTTTTAACCATCGGTATTATCTGGATGTTGATTGATGGAATTCGTGGTTGTTCTACCTTTTAGAATTGCTTTAAAATAGGGTATGTAACCCACCTAAATTAATGAATTTAAAAAATGTCGCAAAGTTGTGGCTTTTTTTTTTGAAATTAACAAACAAGCTTGAGATTTTAAAATATATCCATCCTTAAGGACTCTAAGATTATTATCTTTTAAAGTTTTTCCAGTTGAGCTTATGTCTGTAATAATTTCAGATGATCCAATAAATGGATAAGTTTCTGTTGCTCCAAGACTTGACACAAGTTTGTATTGGATGATCCCCTTTGAGACCAGAAAATTATTAGTTAAATTTGGATACTTCGTAGCAACTCGTAACCTAGTATTCTTTTTGTCTCTAAAATCAAAAGAAACTTCTTCTAGATCTGCCACTGTTTGAACATCTATCCAGTCATTAGGAATAGCAACTACTACGTCAGCTATACCAAAATCTAATTTTTTTTTAATTTCAATTTTTTTTTGAAGATTGATAGACGATTCTTGTAATAAATCTAAACCAGATATCCCTATGTCGATTGTTCCGTCACCAAGTCTTTGGATTATCTCTTTGGCGTGTAAATAAATAATTTTTGAATTAGGTAAATTCTCTATTTGAGCAAAATAATTTCTTTCTCCTCCATTGGACGTTGGTTTAAAATTATTTTTTTCGAAGAAACTTATTGAGTCTTCCTTTAATCTTCCTTTGCTCGGTAAGCCTATGGTTATTAAATTTTTCATATTTATAAGTTATTTAAATTAATTGCAGCTCCAACTGCTGAAATATTTTTTTTAGATCCTAGGCTTTTCAATAAACCGTCATATCTTCCACCTCGTGCTATCTCTTTTTTTGATGAGTTATATATCTCAAAAACTATTCCAGTATAATATTCTATATCTCTACCAAAATTTATTGAAAAAATAGTCTTTGAATTTATTTTTGATAAATTCTTTATAGTTGATAAATCTTTAAAAACTCTATTACTTAATTTATTTTTTTTAACAAATTTTTTTAAAGTTTTGTCTAATTGATTGATTGGACAATTAATTTTTAAAAACTCTCTAATAATTTTTGCAATTTTTTTATTTTCTACAAACGATCTTGGATCTTTTATTTTTCTATCAAATCTAGACAAAATTTCAGAAACTTTACGACTTGCAATTTCTTTACTTTGATCAAGATTTTTCATTTCGGTAAATCTCTTTTTATCTAACTCAACTGCCACTGGATCTACATCGGAGTTAGTTTCAAGCCTTTTAAGTAAATCTTCAAAATATTGAGGCCTCCAAAAGTGTCTTTTCAGTCTCATCTTCCATCTTTTTGGAATTATTAATGACTCTATTAACTCTTGAAATAAACTTACATCGCTCACTTTAATCGATGTATTTTTTATTCTTATTTTTTTAATTGAATTTGCAATTGTTTTTAAAACTTTTAAGTCATCAGTAGATTTATTTTTAGAACCTAAAATCTCTATTCCCAACTGATCATTGACAACTTTGTCTTTTAAGTTATTCGATCTTCTGTAAGCTTGTCCTGAATAAAAAATTTTTGAATTTGCTTTAGAATTATCTTTTAAATATTTTATACATGAAGCAACAGTCAAATCTGGTCGTAGACACATACTTTTCCCAGTATCATCCTCAAAAGTAAGCATTAACTTTCTAAAATTTTCACCTGATCTTTGAATAATATAATTTGAATCTAAAAGAACATCTGGTTCCGATAAAACGAATCCATCCTTCTTAAAAACTTTTATTATATTTTCAGAGTAGCTTTTTGATTTCATTTGCTAGATCCTCAATTTTAACCAAGCTTTCTTTGCCGGTTTCAAGATTTTTTAATGTTACTTTTCCAGATTTTATTTCGTCATCGCCATACAAAATAGCAGCCGGAGATCCAATCTTGTTTGCATACTCCATTTGTTTTTTTAACTTGCCTTCCCCTGGATAAATCTCAGAACTGATATTTGATATTCTAAGTTTATTTAATATCTCAACATATTCTTTGTTTTTGTTTTTATCAAAAACGCATATAACTACTGGTCGAGTAGTCTTTATTTTAAAATCTTTTTTTTGCATTAAAGCAAAAACTAGCCTATCAAGACCAATTGATATTCCAGTTGCGGGACAATCAAAATTTCCAAAATTGCCTACAAGATTATCGTATCTTCCTCCTCCGCCTATTGAACCAAATTGAATAGCTTGCCCTTTTGAATTCTTTACCTCAAAATTTAAATTAACCTCAAAAATAGATCCCGTATAATATTCCAAGCCTCTTATCACTGTTGGATCAAATTTATAATTTTCAAAATTATAATCTTTAAATATTTTAATAATCTCTAAGACATCTTGACTGTCAGATGTTTTACTTTTTAAAGCATTTTCAATTATTTTTATCTGATCACTATTAAGATTTGCTCCCTTTGTATAATCTCCAGATTTATCTTTTCTGCCTTCTCCAAGAAGTTTCTTTGCCTCTCCCCATCCAAGTCTATCGATCTTATCAAGAGCGCGTAAAGTAGTTGATATTTGCTCTTTTGATTTAATTTTTAATTCCTCAAAGAGTTTATCAGTGAATTTTCTAGAAGAAATCTTCACAGTATAATCTTTTTTATCTAGTCCACACTTTTGTAATATCTCAGATATTAATATGCAAAGCTCAGCATCTGCTTGTAAACTATTTGTTCCTACATAATCTGCATCAAATTGTAAAAACTCTCTAAATCTGCCAGGTCCTGGTTTTTCGTTTCTCCATACAGTTCCTAGTTGATAGCGTTTAAAAGGTTTAGGTATCTCAAGGTAATTTTTTGCAACGTACCTTGCTAGGGGAGCAGTAAGATCATATCGAAGTGATAACCATTTATTTTCATCTTTAAAAGAAAACACTCCTTGGTCTGGTCTTTCTTTGTCAGGCAAAAATTTTCCAATGCTATCCGTATACTCAAAACTTGGTGTTTCGAGATATTGAAATCCGTACTTAATCATAACTTCTTTAATATTAGAAATTATGAAATCTCGGATTAATAATTCTTGTTCTTGTCTATCTATAAAACCTAAAGGTAATTCCTTAGAGGGTTTAAGATTTTTTTCTTTATTCATTATTTTGGTACAGCAGGGTGGATTCGAACCACCGACCCCTAGTTCCACAAACTAGTGCTCTAACCAACTGAGCTACTGCTGCATAACTCCTTTTTATATTAATTGTTTATAATTTTAAATATGTAATGATTTAGCTAAGCAATAGCCTAGCGTGTGCAAAATGGTGTTTTGCATTTTTTAGATTAATGATTTTTAAATTTTTAATCATTGCTGCAAAGTATCATAAAATTTTTACTTTGCAACAATAGATTGTATTGGATTAAGCTTTTTGAAGATTTACAGCTGAAGGTCCCTTGTCTCCATTTTCAACTTCAAATGTTAACTCATCACCTTCGTTTAATTCAATGTTTGCTGCTCTAGCAGCAGAAGAATGAACAAAAACATCTTTCTCTTTGTCCTCTCTTTCAATGAATCCATAACCCTTTGTTGGATTAAACCACTTAACTTTTCCTTTTATACTCATGTTTTTACCTTTCTTTGTTAATTAAAGGGGGCAGTTAATATTTTAAAATAAATAATATTTCTGCCCCTATTTTGTTAAATTTATTGAAATACGATTAAGATTTTTTCAGATTTACTGCGGATGGACCTTTTTCGCCGTTCTCAACTTCAAATGTTAACTCATCGCCTTCATTAAGATACTTAAGTCCTGCATCTCTAACTGCCGTGTGATGAACAAAAACATCTTTCTCTTTGTCTTCTCGTTCAATGAAACCATATCCTTTCTTTCCATTAAACCATTTTACTTTACCTTTTATACTCATTTACTCGTTCCTTAGTTGTTAATAATTTATTGTAGATAATCTACAATAAAGCTCTTTAATAGATTTGATAGAGATATGTCAAGTTCAAATATAACTTCAGAATGGTGGCCAGGGACGGAATCGAACCGCCGACACAAGCCTTTTCAGGGCTCTGCTCTACCAACTGAGCTACCTGGCCTAATCAAAACCTAAATATAATTCTACCTTTGGTTAAATCATAAGGAGTAACTTCGACTAAAACATTATCACCGGTTAATATTCTTATTCTATTTTTTTTTAATTTTCCAGCAGTATGTGCCAAAACTTCATGATTATTTTCGAGTACTACTTTAAACATAGCGTTAGGTAATAACTCTTTCACCTTGCCTTTGAATTCTAAAAAATCTTGTTTTGTCAATTTAAATCCTCAACATAGTTTTATTAAAAATTATTACACAACTCAATATCCATTTTCAAACGTAGATTTAATTTTTTTACATACTTCATGTCAATCTTTTAATTTTAAGTCCACAATTTGATAGTTTTTTTTCAATTTTTTCATAACCTCTATCTAAATGATAAATTCTATTAATAATAGTTTTTTCTTTTGCAACGAGACCTGCGAGCACTAAACAGACAGAAGCTCTTAAATCAGTAGCCATTACTTCAGCTCCATTAAGTTTTTTTTTGCCATAGATTTTAGCTTTGTTTCCTAAAATTTCGATATGCGCACCCATTCTTCGTAATTCGGAAACGTGCATAAAACGATTTTCAAAAATATTTTCTTTAATTGTTGATATACCCTCTCCTTTTGTCATTAAAACCATTATTTGAGCTTGCAGGTCGGTTGGAAAACCAGGGTAAGGTTTTGTTTCAATATTAATTTTCTTTATTTTTTTTGGGCTTGAAACAATTATATATTTTTTTCTCTTAATTATATTAATTTTCATTTTGTTTAATAATTTAATTTCTGTTGACATAATTTTTGGATTAATGTTTGTAATTTTTAAACGTCCATTTGTTAATGCTGCGGCAATAATATATGTTCCTGCTTCTATTCTATCAAAAATTACTTTGTGAACAGTTGATTTTAGTTTTTCAACACCAAGTATATCAATACTTCTTTTTCCAATTTTATTAATTCTACAACCTAATTTTTTTAAAAAAACAATTAAGTCTTGAACTTCAGGTTCTGATGCACAATTTCTTAGTTTTGTTTTTCCTTTTGCTAAACATGCTGCAATTAATATATTTTCTGTTGCCCCAACAGATATTTTTGGAAATCTAATTAAACAACCCTTCAAACCTTTTTTTGCTGAGGCTTTGATGTATCCATTTTTAACTTTTATATCAGCTCCCATTTTTTCAAGAGCATTCAAATGCAAATTTATTGGTCTCGATCCTATAGAACATCCACCTGGTAATGATACTTTAGCGGTTCCATATTTTGCTAACAAAGGTCCTAAAACTAAGACTCCAGCCCGCATTGTTTTAAGAAGATTATAAGAAGCAAACGTTTTTAACGAATTATTATTAATAATTTCTATTTTTTTTTTAATTTTATTTAATTTAACAGATGAGCCAATCGTACTTAAAAGAGTGGCCATAGTTTCAACATCACGGACAATTGGTATATTTTTTATTATAGTTTTTTTATTAGTCAAAATCGTTGCTGCAAGTATTGGAAGTGTAGCATTTTTTGATCCAGAAATTTTAATTGTGCCAAATATTCTTTTACCACCTGTAATTTCCAATTTTTCCATTAGTTTTAAATTATACTTTTGGCAACGTTACGCCAGTTTGTTTCATGTATTTACCATTTCTTTTTTCGTAAGTTACTGCTGGCTCTTCATTTCCCTGTAAAAAAATAAACTGCGCCGCTCCTTCATTGGCATAAATTTTTGCGGGTAATGGTGTAGTATTGGAAAATTCAAGTGTAACATGACCTTCCCAACCTGGTTCAAGTGGCGTAACATTAACAATTATCCCACATCTTGCATAAGTTGACTTACCCAGGCATATTACCAAAATATCCTTCGGTATCTTAAAATATTCTATTGTACTTGCCAAAACAAATGAATTAGGTGGAATTATACACTCTTCAGTTTTCCTTGATACGAAACTATTATTGTTAAAATTTTTTGGATCAACTATAGCCGAGTCAACATCAGTAAAAATTTTAAATTCATCCGAGACTCTGGCATCATAACCAAATGAAGATAAACCATAAGAAATCACATTATCGCGTTTTTGCTCAGAAACGAAGGGCTTTATCATTTCTTTTTCTTGAGCCATTTTTTTAATCCATCGATCTGATAAAACGCTCATTTTTTAATTTCTATTTTTTTGAATTTTTCTTGAAAAATTTTTCTTCTTTTGAGATTATCTTTTAGTGATCTTTCGATCCTTTTTTTTCTTTGTTCTTTTTTTAAATTTATTTGCATCCATTTTATTTTTGATTTGGATTAGTTAAATCATCTAATGTGATTGTCTTTTTAATGTCATGTGTTTTAACTTCCTCTTTTACTGAAGAATCCGATTCTGAAGACAGTAGTCTTTTCGCTCTACGCTGCGCCAATCGAGCTTTTCTTTTAGCTTCTTTTAACATGGCTCTTTCGCCGCGTTTTGACTTATAATCGTAATGTATGCCCATAAATTTACCATCTATTGATAATAGTTTTTACTTTGTTGTTTGCTGTATTGTCAAGTTACTTAAATAATATGGCCATTTTTTGCTTAACAATAACTTTATATTTGATAATTCTAACTTTACGAGAGCCCATATAGCTCAGCTGGTAGAGCATTTCCATGGTAAGGAAAAGGTCGCGTGTTCAATTCACGCTGTGGGCACCAACTTTTATATTTTTTTTTAAAATATTTTTTTTATAAGAACTTACTATTTGAAGTAAAACTTTTTAATTATAAATGCAATAATTAAAATAATAAAGAAACCAATTATCGGAAAATAAATTTCAGGTGAACTTATAACGCTTATTAAACTTATATTTTCATTTTTATCTATAACATTTTCTATACCGCTGCCTATTGCAACAGTAACGAACATGGATGGCATACTACCGATAAAAGTAGCAATAATATAATTCTTCAAAGGCATGTTAAAAAGAACAGGAAGAATGTTTTGTATTGCATAGGGAGTACCTCCGCCTCCTATAAATCTATAACTCATAAAATAAAGTATATCGTTTTTAATAAAAAATTCTTTTAATTTTAAAAATTTAGGAGCTAATTTTTCTTCTATAATTTCTCTGAAAAAAAAACCTGCTAATATATATAGTACTGTCGCTCCCATTGTGGTAGCTGTCAGAACTATTAGTATTCCCCACCATTTGCCAAAAACAAATCCTGCAAATACTAATAGAGGCATTGCAAATCCAAGTAGAAGCACCCAAATAATTGAAAAAATAAAAAAAACGCATGTCAAAAATAAAAAATTTTCATTTTTATATTTTAATATTAAATTTTTATTTGACCTTATAAATTCATAATTCGTCAAATCTTTAATATCTATATGTGAAAATAAAAAGTATATTCCGATCGAAATTATCACCAAATAGGCAGTTCCAATAATGAGTTTTAAATTTAAAGAATTTGGGTTCATAAATTAATTTTTAACTGTACTTATAGGCTCTTTTTACCTATAAATATCAAAAAATTTTAACAAGAACTAAATAAATTTTATGAAAAGAACATACCAACCAAGCCGAATTGTAAGAAAAAGAAGGCATGGATTTAGATCCAGAATGAAGACCAAAGGCGGTAGAAAGACTCTTGCTAGAAGAAGAGGAAAGGGAAGAAAAAAAATATCTACTTAAATTAAATCTCCAAAATGATCAAATTTAAGAGCTTAAATCGCAGTAAAGACTTTTTAAAAATTTTGAAGAGAAAAAAAATAAATACAAAATATTTTACAATCTATTTTGATAAAAATTTAACAAATTTAAATAAATATTTAAATATAAGTTTTGTAATGAAAAAAAATATCGGAAATGCCGTAACTAGAAATAGAATAAAACGAAAATTAAAGTATGCGGTACAAAAAATTTCTAAAGAAAAGCGGCTAATAGACTTAAACTACACTTATGTAATTTTTGGAAAAAATAATGTATACAAAGATAAATTTGCAAATGTTCTTTATGAAGTAAATGAAACATTTAGAAAAATAAAACAAAAAGGAAATTAATTATGAAATTACTAAATAATTTTTTGATTCTAATAATTAAATTTTATAAATATTTTATTTCACCTTTTTTTCCATCAAATTGTAGATATCTTCCTACGTGTTCAGAATACTTTATAGATTCATTAAAACTCAATGGAATTTTTAAAGGATCTTTTTTAGGTATCAAAAGAATTTTAAGATGCCACCCCATAAAAATTTTAGGTGGAAAAAGTGGATATGATCCTGCGCCTGACTTAAAAAAGGGGAGAAAGTAAATGGACTTTAAAAATGTATTAATGGCCATTGTGCTTTCCTCATTGGTATTAATTATTTGGGCAACTTTTTTTGAAGCTCCTATTGTTGAACAACAAACCGCTGAAAATCAAATAACGAAAAATGAAGATGTTTCATCTCCCTCAATTGATGAAGACAAAAAAGAAATCAAAAATGAAATTACAAGAAATGATGTAATTAATAATACAAATCGAATCAAAGTAGAAAACGAAAATATTAAAGGTTCTATATCACTACAAGGTGCAATTATAGACGATATCATTTTCAAAAATTATAACGAAACTTTAAATGCTGAAAATAAAGTAATTTTTTTAAATCCAAAAAATTCTTCAGAAGAATATTTTATTGAAACAGGTTGGGCATCAACTGGAGATGAAAAAATAAAATTGCCCCTAGGTGATTCAATTTGGAAAGTTAAAGGAAATAGCACACTCACACCAAATAATCCGGTAACAATTGAATGGGACAACGGTGATGGATTAATTTTTACGAAAAAAATTGATTTAGATGAAAAATTTTTATTTAAAATTACACAAAGTATAAAAAATAATTCTAATAAATCCTTTCAATTTTATCCTTACGCACAAATTACTCGAGGTGGTAAACCCGAAGGAATGCAAATATACATTTTACACGAAGGTTTTCTTGGAGTCTTTGGTGACGAACTTGTAGAAAAAGATTATGATGATATAGAAGATGAAAAGTTTACTATTAATGCATCAAAAGGCTGGCTAGGCATTACCGATAAATATTGGCTAACTGCAATAGTCCCAGAAAAAGGAAAAGAATTTAAAGCCGAGTTTGTAGCAAAAAAAGAAAAGTACCGAGCTAATTATATAATAAAAGAAGCTAAAATACTTAATCCTGGCAGCTCTATTACAAATAAAATAAATACCTTTGTTGCAGCAAAAGAGGTTGCGGTTATCGATGGTTACGCTGAACAATTGGGTATTGAAAAATTTGATTTAACAATAGATTGGGGCTGGTTTTATTTCTTTACAAAACCATTATTTTTTATCATTGATTATTTTTTTAAACTTACAGGAAACTTTGGTTTAGCAATCGTTATCATTACTGCATTAGTGAGATTAATCTTCTTCCCTCTAGCTAATTATTCTTTTAAATCAATGGCAAAAATGAAAATTCTTCAACCGGAAATGCTTAGACTGAAAGAATTACACAAGGATGACAAAGTGAAGCTTCAACAGGAAATGATGGCTTTATATAAAAGGGAAAAAGTGAATCCTATTTCTGGATGTCTGCCAGTATTAATACAGATTCCATTTTTCTTCGCAATTTATAAAATGCTCTACGTGACATTGGAAATGAGACATCAACCTTTCTTTGGTTGGATCAAAGATTTGTCTGCTAGGGACCCAACATCTATATTTAATTTATTTGGATTAATGCCTTGGGATCCACCAACTTTTTTAATGATTGGTGCTTGGCCAATATTGATGGGCTTGAGTATGTGGGTACAACAAAAATTAAATCCTACTCCACCTGACCCCATTCAAGCAAAAATATTTATGTTTTTTCCACTTTTTTTAACTATTATCTTAGCACCATTCCCGTCAGGATTGGTTGTATATTGGACAATCAACAACATATTAACCATTGCACAGCAATGGGTGATTATGAGAGGGACAAAAGTAAAAACGGTCTAAGAGATTAATGCCCACAATCGAAAATTTAGATAATAAAATAAAAGAAATTTTGCCAAAAAATGGACCGGCTATTGAAGAAGTAAAAAAATACATAAAAAAATATTCAAAAGAAAAAATAGTTATTAAATGTGGGGGGCGTGTCCTTTTAGATCCAGATTTATTTAACAATTTTATTAACGATATAACTACTTTAAAAAAACTAGGATTGGCACCAATTGTAGTCCACGGCGGAGGACCAAGAATAAAAAAAAAATTAGATGAACTAAATATAGAAACTAAATTTATTATGGGTCTAAGGGTAACTAATGAAAAAATCATAAAAGTTGTTGAAGACGTAATGACAGAGTTTAACAAGGAAATTGTTGAAGCCCTGACAAAAAAATTGTGTAAGGCAAAATCTATAACGGTTAAAGAAAATAATGCAATTTATGTTGAGCAAAAAAATGCTGAATTAGGATATGTAGGTAAGCCAACCAACATCGATGATAAGCTAATTAAAAATTTAATTAAAGAAGACTTTATACCAGTTATTTCACCCATGGGATTAGATGAAAAAAAACAAACTTACAATATAAATGCCGATACTGCCGCAGGAGCCCTTGCAAGAAGTTTAAAATCAAGAAGGTTAATGCTTATGACAGATGTAGAAGGAGTTTATGATAAAAATAAAAAACTAATTTCAGAAATTAATTCTGTTGAAGCAGAAAAAATGATTTATGACGAAACAATTAGTGAGGGCATGATACCAAAAATAAGAACATGTATTAAAGCTGTAAACAATGGCGTACGAGGTGTAGTTATTATCGATGGTAGAAGACCACATTCAATTCTTTTTGAACTATTTTCAGATAAAGGTGCTGGGACACTTATAAGAAAATGAAAATATTTGAATCAATTAGATATTGGATATTCGATTTAGATAATACTTTATACTCTGGTAAAACTAAAGTTTTTGAACAAGTAGATAAACAAATGTCAAAATATATATCCAATAAGCTCGGAGTCGAAATAGAGGAGGCTAAAAAAATTCAAAAGAATTATTTTCACAAATATAACACAACTTTAAATGGTATGATTAAAAATCATAAAATAGATCCGAATGAATTTTTAGAATTCGTTCATGACATAAATATAGATTTTCTTGAAAAAGACTTAAAACTTGCTGAAGAGTTAAAAAAACTTGATGGAAAAAAATTTATATTTACTAATGGTTCAAGGAAACATGCAATAAATGTAACTCAAAGAATAGGGATTGATCAGTATTTTGATGGTATTTTTGATATTGTGGATTGTGAATTTATACCAAAACCATTAATAGAACCTTATAATAAATTAGTAGAAAAACATAAAATTGACCCAAACTTATGTGTATTTGTTGAAGATATTGCAAGAAATTTAAAACCAGCATATGAAATGGGTATGAAAACAGTTTGGATTGAAAATGATGAACCTTGGGCTAAAAAATTTTCAGATAGTAGTTTTGTAAATTATAAAACAAATAATTTATCTGAATTTTTAAAAAAAATTAATTTATTAAAAGCTGCATAATGAATACTAAATCTTTTGAAAATATTATTAACGAAACTTGGAATAATAAAAATCAAGTAAATTCTAAATCTAGTAAAAAAATATTAGATGCTATTACCAAAACTATAGACTTGCTAGATTCCGGTAAAATAAGAGTTGCGGAAAAGAAAAATAATGCATGGGTTGTTAATCAGTGGATTAAAAAAGCAATTTTATTAAGTTTCAGAGTTAGTAAAATGAAAATTTCTAAAGGCCCCTATGCTGCTTGATTCGACGTCCTAGCATTACACCAAAAGATGCGGGGACAATAAATATTTTAGCAAAAAACTTAAGAGCCCTTGGTTTTAAATGTCAATTAATAAATTTTAAAAATATTAAAAATTTATACGCAAAGTTTGGAAAATCATCTCCTAACTTTTGTTATGCGGGACATACCGATGTTGTTCCTCCAGGAAATATAAAAGACTGGAGTGTAAATCCTTTCAAGCCAGCTATTAAAAATAATAAATTAATTGGTCGAGGAGCTAATGATATGAAAGCTTCGATTGCTTGTTTTGTGGCTGCAGTAAGTAAATTCAAAGCAAAAAATAAAAAATTTAAAGGTTCTATAAGTGTATTAATTACCGGAGATGAAGAAGGTATAGCAATTAATGGAACGAAAAGAGTGGTTGAATATTTAAAAAGAAAAAAAGAAAAAATTAATTTTTGTTTAGTGGGAGAGCCAACTAATCCTAATAAACTTGGAGAAATGATCAAAATTGGAAGAAGAGGAAGTATAACTGGAAGGCTCGCTGTAATTGGTACGCAAGGACATGTAGCTTACCCTCATAGGGCAAACAATCCATCAAACACAATGGTTAAAATTTTGAAAAAAATAAAAGAAATAAAATTAGATAGAGGTACAAAAAATTTTCAACCGTCAAACTTAGAAATTACTAAAATTAACATAGACAATCATGCAGACAATGTGATTCCCGGATCAGCGGAAGCAGTATTTAATATTAGATTCAATAATAAGCATTCATCTGGTTCATTAAAAAGAAAATTAAACTCTATTTTTAAATCAATTACTAAAAAAGCTAAATGTAGATTTAATATAAAATATGAAGTTTCTGGTGAATCTTTTTTAACAAAACCAAATAAAACAACTTTTATGATTCAAAATACCATTAAAAAAATAACCAGGATTAAGCCTAAATTATCGACCGCAGGTGGAACTTCTGATGCACGATTCATTAAAAAAATTGCACCCTGTTTAGAATTTGGTTTGGTTGGAAAAACCATGCATAAAATTGATGAATCTGTATCTTTGTCAGATCTAAAAAAATTAACAAAAATCTATCTAAATATATTACAAAATTATTTTAAGTGAAAAATTTTATAATTGGAAAAATAATTATTATTTTTATTAATGATTGATAATAAATTTAATTTCTTTTTTAAACATCAGGTTTGGCATTTAGGTGGAACAATTATTTTATTTTACATAGGTTCAAAATTTGCTGATCTTAATAGTAATACAAATACATTTGTTGGCATAAGTGCCTTAAACTGGTTTATGATTGCTATGTCTATACCTTTGCTTCATCAAACTTATGTTTGGATGTGCTGGAGATCTGAATTATGTTGGAAGTCAATTAGCAATACGATCGGGTTTAAAGGATATGTAATTATTTTTTTTATTTTAATCATCTCTAGACTTTCTGCAATTGTGTTGTGTTTTATAGACTACGGTTCTTTATATACTCCTGGATGGTCTGCTTGGTCTTTAGCGGTTATTATTTTTATCCCTGGAGCCTATACAATGTATTCCGTTAAGAAATATTTTGGATTTTTGCGAGCTGCAGGAGCTGACCATTTCGATACTAAATATAGAGATATGCCCTTTGAAAAAAGAGGTATTTTTAAATGGACACCAAATGCAATGTATGTTTTTGCAATAGGAATTCCATTTGGTTTTGCGGTAGCAACAGGATCTCAATCAATGTTCATAGTTAGTATTTACACTTATATCTCTATTTGGTTACATTATTTCTGCACTGAAAAAGAAGATTTTAAAGTTATTTATAGAAACAATTAATGAAAACAGGAATAATAACTACTGATACTTACTTGAATCATGATACGGGACAAGGACATCCTGAAAGAGGAGATCGGGTAACTGTAGTTATAGATCACTTAAAAAAATTAAAATCAAAAGATTTAATTTGGAAGAAGCCTGCAAAATTTGATCTTAGATATTTAGAATATGCTCACGATAAAAATTATCTAGATAATGTAAAAGACTCTTTTCCTAAACAAGGCTTAAATTTCTTAGATGGAGATACCATTGTGTCTCCTGGTAGCAAAGATGCCACAAGAGATGCGGTTGGTTCAATTTTAGCGGCTATTGATGGCGTTATAAAAAAAGATTTCAATAATGCTTTTTGTGCAGTCAGGCCCCCAGGTCATCATGCGGAAAAACAAAAAGCCATGGGATTTTGTGTTTACAATAATATCGCGGTCGGCGCTTATTATTTATTGGAAAAATATAAATTAAAAAAAGTCGCAATTATTGATTTTGATGTTCATCATGGTAACGGAACACAAGATATTTTCTACGATAATGAAAAAGTTTTATATATTTCTTCTCACCAATACCCCTATTATCCTGGCTCCGGGGCAGCAAATGAAAAAGGAAATAAAGATAATGTACTAAATGTCCCTTTAAGTGCAGGCACACAATCTCATGAATTTTTAAATGCTTACGATAGTATTTTTAAAAAACTTAAAACATTTAAGCCTGAATTTATTTTGTTATCTGCAGGATTTGATGCACATAAGGATGATCCTCTCGCACAAATTAATCTGGAATCAAAAGACTATTATACTTTAACAAAAAGAATATTGATTCTAGCAAAAGAACTTTGCGGTGGAAAAGTTGTATCTATTTTAGAAGGAGGATACGATTTAAATGCTCTAAAGGAAAGTGTTGATTACCACGTAAAATCTCTATTAGAATAATTAATATTTTATCTTTGCTAGATAAAGACCACAAGCAGGTGCCGGCGGTGCACATTTAAGACGACTCTTTGATTTAAATGATTTCTTAAAATCTTCAAGTTTCCATTTACCATCACCTAAACATTTAATACAGCCGACCATTGATCTAACTTGTTGTTGTAAAAAAGATCTAGAAATAAATTTTAAAGTTATTTTTTCTTGATTTCTTTTTATTGAAATCTTTTCCATAGTCTTAATTGGTGATTTTGCTCCACAAGACGACGATCTAAAGGTTGAAAAATCATGAGTTCCTAATAACAATTTTGCTCCTTTTTTCATGGCTTGAATATCTAGTTTTTTACGAATATGCCATGCTTTATTTTTTTGGAGTGTTAAGGGTGACTGTCTATTAATAATTATATATTGATAAGTTCTTTTTTTAGCATCAAATCTTGCATGAAATTTTTTATTAGTTTTGTTTATTTTCAAAACTGTAACTGATTTATTGCTAATATTTTGGTTGATGCCTGGTAAAAAGTTTTTCTTTTTAATTTTTTTTTTTAAATCGAAATGAGCAACTTGCGCTAACGCATGTACCCCAGAATCTGTTCTACCCGCTCCTGTTACAACTACTTTTTCTTTAGAAAAATTAAATATAGCTTTTTGTAATATTTCTTGAATAGACAAGCCGTTTTTTTGAAATTGCCAACCTACAAATGGTGTTCCATCATATTCTATTGTTATTTTATATCTTTCCATTAAATAAGAATTGAACCTTTACTAATTTTTTTACCTAGTAAAAATTCTTTAACTGTTTGTTTATTTTTTCCCTCGCGTTGTATTTCTAGAATTTGAATAGAATCTGATTGGCACCCTATGGTTAAGTTTTCATCAAGAACGCTACCTGGTTTACCCATATCAGAAGATTTGTTAGCCCTCAAAACTTTGAAACGTTCGTTTTGATATTCAAACCATGCTCCAGGATACGGACTTAAACCATGTATATGTCCGATGACTTTATTAGCATCTAAATCCCAGTTAATTTTTGTTTCATTTTTTTCTATTTTTTTTGCATAAGTGGCTTCAGAGTGTACTTGATCTATAAATTTTGAGTTTCCATCTTCTATATTTTTTAAACTTTCAATTAATAAATTTGCTCCTATTACAGAAAGTTTTTTTTCTATTTCGCCATGAGTTGCATTTTGATCCAAATCTATTTCTTTTGAAGCTAAAACGGGTCCGCTATCTAATTTTTCGTCTATCTTCATAATGCTTATGCCAATTTTTTTATCTCCATTCATTATTGCTCTTTGAATCGGTGCTGCACCTCTCCATTTAGGCAGTAATGATGCGTGAATGTTAATAAATCCAAATTTCGCTATATCTAAAAAAAATTTTGGTATTATTTGTCCATAAGCAACTACAATAACTATATCTGGAGATAATTTTTTAAAAACTTCCAATTCTTCTTTATTATTAAATTTTGTTGGATTGTTAAAACTTATTTTATTTTTTTTACAAAATTCCTCTATTGGTGATGGGTTAATTTTTTGTCCTCGTTTGGATTTTTTTGGAGGTTGAGTATATACCTTTACTACATTTAACTTATTATTGATGAGAGCTTTGAGTGTTGGAACTGAGAACTCAGGCGTTCCCATAAAAACTATATTAAGTGACATTAATCTATTATTGAATTTAAACTACAATTCTTTCGATTGCTTTCTTTTGTTTTGAAAGCTTTTTTATAATCATTGTTTTTTTTAATTTTGATAAATAATCAATAAACAATATTCCCTCCAAGTGGTCCATTTCATGCTGAACGCACGTTGAAAGCATGCCCTCTGCTTTAATTTCTTTCTTTTCCCCGTGATAATCTAAATATTTTATGTAACATCTATCCGGTCGATCAATTTCAGCAAATTGTCCAGGTACTGATAAACAGCCCTCTTCGTATGTTGAATTATTTTTTGACTTTTGAATTATTTCTGGATTTACTAAAAATATTGGTTTTTTTGTTCCTTCTTTTTGGGCAATATCAAGGACAATTACTCTTTTAGGTATTCCAACTTGGATAGCAGCCAGTCCTATGCCTGGAGCCGCATACATTGTTTCCAGCATATCATCCATAAGATTTTGTAGATCTTTGTCAACCATCTCCACAGGGAGTGATTTTTGTCTCAATATTTTATTTGGTTCAGTTAAAATTTTTCTTAAAGCCATTTAAATATGAATAAATTATAAGGCTATCTTAGTCAAGTAATTGGAATCTTTCTATACGGCCAGCTAAACTTTAACTGGCAAAGCTTCGCTTAAAATATTATTTCTTATTTTTTTTAAATTAAGTTCATTCAATATTTTATTTAAAAAATAGATTGTTTCTGGGTCCAAATCACTAATGTTATCTTCTCCTATGATCTCTACAATTTTAAGCATGACTAGACCAATTTGGTTTTGATTCGCCAGATCGTACAAATTTTGTGGCACTGTTAATTGAGAAGATAGTGTAGAATAATCTAAATCTTCAGGTAAAGAAACTCCATCTGCTGCCAAGGATTCTAAAACAACAATGTCCTTTATAGAAACAAAGTATTTTTTGTTTTTTTTAATTTTTTTATAAACTGATTTAAAATCTTTTTCAGTTTTACCTATTTTTGCATTATTATCTAAAAAATGTTTTATAACCTTAGATCTGTGTAATATTTCATTATCAAATTTTATCTTGTTTGTTAATTTTTTATCTAAATTATTATTTACTAGTTCTACATAATCTTCTGGAATCTCTTCAGGATTGATAGATTTTAAAATAATCGATAATTCTTCAACATATATATTAAAAATTTTATCTTTAACAAATAAATCTTTAAGTAAAAATGCTAAATTTATTTTTCTTTCAACGCTGTCGCTCAATAGTATGCTTTGATAAATTAAAGCTCTAGCTTTATAATTTTTTAAGTTTTTATAAATTTCCTCTGAATTTAATAATTGGTTAAAATTAAAATCCATTTTAAGATAAATTTTAAAAATTTCATCATTTTCAAAAGAATTTTGTGCGGCTGCCTGCTCGTACTTTAGTATGACATCCTCGTCTTCAAAGTTATTAACTTGAATCAAATTAGCAGAAGAAAGATATCTCCATATATATTTGTCTGTTTTATCATTGGGTTCATATTTAAAATCATCGCTAGTAATATGAGACAAATAGAAATTTAAAAGATTATTATCTAAAATTTTTTGATTTGTTTTATTAGTAATTCCTAATAAAAAATTAATTTTTTCTTCAAAAAACTTATCATTGAGTCCTTTCTCTATTAAAAGATCAAAAATTAATTGCGCTTCTTCTTTTCGATCATCATTTATTAAGCAATAAATTTTAAATTTTTCTAGATAATTATTTTGAATTTCTAAATCTATAAAATTTATCTTATCACAAGCTGATTTAATATCGGCAGAAGAAAGATATTCATTAACTAAAAAATTTACTGCTTTTGAATTTTTTCCTACTTCTGGATTGTTGTTTAACAAAGTTTCCAAATCCTTAATTCTTTTCTTTTTAATTAACCAATCTATTTTTATTTTTAAAAATTCTTCAGAATTTAAATTTTTTTTTGGTGGGTATGCATTTGTAAACAACACTTGAAAAAGCAAATCTTCTGATGGTTTTGAAAGCTTTAGTTTGTTTATTCTTTTTAAAACTTTTTTAATATCTTCTCCATCTGTACCTGACCACATATTTAAATTAAAATTATTTTCTTCTGGATCAAATATGCCAATTACTGAACGACTTTGCTCTTCAATTTTGTTCTCATCAATTTTTATTACTATTTTACCCACATCTTCTGAAAGAATAGGACTCTCTATTGTAATATCTTTTTCATTATTACCTTCATTTTTTTCTTCAGTTTGAGTTTCCTGTTTTTCCCATATATCTACGGGCTCTTCTTCTCCTAAAGCGGGTCTAAAAATTAGAACTATAAAAAAAATTGCAAAAAGGATGGATTTATTTAAGTTTGATAAGCTTATCATTGCTAATTTCTTGCTTGATAAGTTTTGTTGGCTTTGGAAAATCTATTTTATCAAGCAAAAATATTCCTAAAAAGAAAACTATAAAAATTAATACCACTTTAATTATTAAATTTTTACTTATCAAATTTCTTTTACTTCTGGGTTGTAATCTAAGTTGCATAATTGTTAAATTGTATTTACACTCGAAAATTAAGACATAATTGTGAAAAATCAAATTTAAAATTTCTGGTAGCAGTGAAAAAAAACCTCGTTTTAATAGGAATGATGGGCGTTGGAAAGAGCACTTTAGCTAAAATTGTGGCTAAAAGAGTGGGTTTAAAATTTATCGACACCGATAGGAATATTGAAAAAAAGCATTCTATGAAAATTTCAGAAATTTTTCAAAAAAAGGGTGAGGAGTTTTTTAGACAAGAAGAAAAAAAGGAAGCACTAGAATCACTTAATAAAAATGATTGTGTTATAGCATTAGGCGGAGGAGCGTTTATAAATAAAATAACAAGAGAAAAGATTTTGAAAAATTCAATATCCGTTTGGCTACAATTAAATTTGAAAACTTTAAATTTTAGAGTCAAATGGAACAAAAAAAGACCCTTGCTTGATGGTGAAAATACACAAATAAAAATTAATAAACTGTATTCAGAAAGAAAAAATATTTATAGACTAGCTAAGTATAGAATTAATTGTAACAAATTAAGCAAGGAAAATATTGTTGAAAAAATCATAAATTTTTATGAAAAACAATAAATTAATTATTAAAACTGAAAGCAAAAGTTACCCAATTTATTTTGGTAACAATATTTTAAAAATTACTGGAAAATTAATAGGAAAAAATCTACCTAAGGTAAGAAAAATATGTATCATTGCTGACAATAAATTACCTAAAATATTATTAAATAAATTAATTAAGTCCTTAAGAAAATACGAACTTAAAGTTTACAAATTACATGCTAATGAAAAAATAAAAAATCTTAGAATTGCAAATAGAATTATTGAACAACTTATAAATTATAATTTTAATAGATCAGACTGTATAATTGCGTTTGGTGGAGGAATTATTGGAGATTTATCTGCTTTTATTTCAAGCATCACTAAAAGGGGATTAAAATTTATTAATATTCCAACAACCTTGTTAGCACAGGTAGATGCATCAGTAGGAGGAAAAACAGGAGTTAATTCAAATCAAGGTAAAAATCTTATAGGTACATTCTATCAACCTGATTTTATTTTAAGTGATGTATCAATACTAAAAAGTTTACCTCATAGAGAAATGATAGCTGGTTACGCAGAAATATTAAAACATTCATTAATTTTGGATAGAAAATTTTTCTTTTGGCTTTCAAAAAATGGAAAAAATATAATAAATAAAAAAAATAATATTTATTTAACTGATGCAATTATCAAAAGTTGTAAAATAAAAAGTAAAATTATTAACAGGGATGAAAAAGAGGAAAATTTAAGAATGATTTTGAATTTTGGTCATACTTTTGCTCATGGCTTTGAGAGCGCAAAAAACTTTTCGAAACAACTAAATCATGGTGAAGCTGTGCTACTGGGCATGATAATTGCAAGCGAACTATCGAGAAAAAAAGGATTGTTACCATCTAAAGAATTATCTTTAATTAAAAGACATTATTCTAATTTAAAACTTTCAACAAACATTAAAAAAGTTTTTAAAAAAAATGAAATTAATAAAATTATTTATTTCATGAAGAAAGATAAAAAAAATATAAATAAAAAAATAAATTTGATTTTATTGAATAAAATAGGAAGAGTTACAAAATTTAAAAAAACTTCATTAAGAAGTATTGAGATTAAAAAATTTTTAAACTCATACTACAGATAAAAATTTAATTTATTTCTATTTCTAGAGCATGAATTTTACTATTCATTTCATTTTTTAAAATTGAAAAAATTTCCTTATGGGCTTTAATTTTATTCATATTTCTCAATTTACTAGATTTTATTATAATTTTAATATGAAATTTGTTTGGATCAAAAGATTTATGCTTATTATGTAAGTGAGAATTATCAATTAATACTATGTCCTCAGGATGAATTCTTTTATTAATTTTTTCTTTAATTTGATCAAAAAGATTCATTATTTTGCTTCTAAAAGCTTAAAACATATAATACTTTAAAACAATGGAAAATATTTGTGAATGGGATAGTTGTAGAAAAAGTGGAAGTTTTAAGGCTCCACTCGAAAAAGATAATAGCAAAAATTATAGATGGTTATGCGAAGAACACGTTAAGCTATTTAATAAAAATTGGAATTATTTTGAAGGAATGAATCAAAATGAAATTGAAAACTTTTTAAAATCTGATCTTACATGGCATCGCCCGACACAAAAATTTAATTCTTCTGATAATTTTTTCAATATCTTGTGGAATAATGCTTTAAACGACAAATTTAATTTTTTTAAAGAAGAAAAAATTAATAATAATTTGAACGGAAGAAAACTAAATGAAAAAGATAAGGATGCTTTTGCAATTATGGGACTAGAATTGAATGCTAGCTGGCCAATTATAAAAAAGCAATTTAAAACTCTTGTAAAAAAATTCCATCCTGATAGAAACCCAGGTAATAAGGGATTTGAGGATAAGTTAAAAAAAATTACTTTGGCCTACAGTCACTTAAAAATTATAATGATTGAAAAATAACATTTATGACAAACTTAGCAGAATTAGTTCCTGATATTAAAATTTCTGTAAACCAAATCTTTGGAATTGACACTGAAATGAAGGTCGATGGATTTTCAAAAAAAAATGAATACGTTCCAGAAATTGATAGTAATTACAAATTTGATAGAGATACAACCTTAGCTATTATTTCAGGCTTTGCATTCAATAAACGTGTATTGATTCAAGGTTATCATGGAACAGGAAAATCAACTCACATTGAACAAGTTGCTGCAAGATTAAACTGGCCATGCCTTAGAGTAAATTTAGATAGTCATATAAGTCGTATAGACTTAATTGGAAAAGACGCAATTGTAATAAAAGACAATAAACAAATTACAGAATTTAAAGAAGGTATACTTCCATGGTCAATACAAAATCCTATTGCTCTAGTATTTGATGAATATGATGCTGGACGACCAGATGTAATGTTTGTAATTCAAAGAGTTCTTGAAAAAGAAGGAAGTTTTACTTTGTTGGATCAAAATAAAGTTTTAAAACAGCACCCTCTCTTTAGATTGTTTGCAACAACAAATACAATAGGATTAGGGGACACAAGTGGACTTTATCAGGGAACACAACAAATAAATCAAGGGCAGTTGGATAGATGGAATATTATTACAACATTAAATTATTTAAAATTTGATAAAGAACTAGAAATCATTTTGGCCAAATCAAAAAGTTTCAACACCAAAGATGGTAAAGAAAACGTTTCAAATATGATTAAAGTTGCCGACTTAACAAGAAAAGGATTTGTTAATGGAGATATTTCTACTGTAATGAGTCCTCGAACAGTTTTGCATTGGGCAGAAAATTCTGAAATATTTAAAGACATAGGCTATGCCTTTAGAGTAACATTTCTTAATAAATGCGATGATTTAGAAAAAAATATAATCGCAGAATATTATCAAAGATGTTTTGGTGAAGATTTGCCAGAATCTTCTATTAATATTAAAATATAAAATTTTTAAATGGATGATCAAGAGCTCTTAAAAGAAAGATTCAAATCTGCAGTTTCTTCTGCTGTTAAAGCCATTTCTGAAAATTATGATCTAGAAATTAGATTTGGCAATAATATAACTTCAAAAAAGAATTCCTTAAATTTACCTGATATTATTAGTCTAAAAAAATTACAAGATTTTACAAATTTAAGAGCCTTTGCTGACTCTGAGGCCCTAAAAATAAAATATACAAATGAAAAAATTTATAAAAAAAATCAGCCAGAAGGGACAATGGCCAAGGCTTTGTATGCCATTGCTGAAAAAATAAGATATGAAAAGATAGGATCTAATAAATTAAAAGGTGTAAAAAACAATATAACTCAATGCTACGAAAATAAGTTTAAAAATAAAAAGATTGAAGAAATTAAAACCGAAGCGGATGTTCCAATTACTGAAGCCTTCGAATTATATTTAAGAAGCCATTTTTTTAAAATGAAACAAAATGATACTACTGAAAAGGTATTGAGTTATTGGAAAAATCTATTTGATAAAAATTTGAAGCAAAAACTAAAGAAATTAGATAGTTGTATTGAAAAGCAAAACGATTTTAATCAACTAATTGCAAATTTAATCGATAAACTAGATTTTGAAGATTCAAACTCAAAAGACAAAGAGGAAAAAAGAGAGACAACACAAGAAGATTCTGCTTCATCCGAAAAAAACAATGATGATAATGAACTCTCTCAAAAAGAACAGGATGAAAGTAGTGATGCCGACTTAAATGTACTTGAAAGTAACTTTGAATCTTTAAGTGAAAATAAAGATTCGGACGAAAAAAAAGCAAAAGAAGTTACTGGAGATCCAAATTTGTTGAAAAAAAATCAAAAAAATTTACTAAAAGAAAAATACAAAATATTTACTAATCAATATGATGAAGTAAAAAATGCAGAAGAATTAGAAAATGATGAGGAAATCATTAGACTTAGAAAAAATTTGGATCAACAACTCACCAATTTGCAGAGTTTAGTTGCTAAACTTGCAAATAAACTTCAAAGACAATTACTAGCAAAACAAAATAGATCATGGGAATTTGATTTAGAAGAGGGAATGCTTGACGCCTCAAAACTATCAAGAGTAGTTATTGATCCATTTCATTCTTTGTCTTACAAAATGGAAAAGAAAACTGAATTTAAAGATACTATAGTTACTCTTCTCATTGATAATTCTGGATCAATGCGAGGAAGACCAATTTCTGTTGCAGCAATATGTGCTGATATTTTATCAAGAACATTAGAAAGATGTTCCGTTAAAGTGGAAATTTTGGGATTTACAACAAAAAATTGGAAAGGTGGAAAAAGTAGAGAAAAATGGAATTTAGAAAATAAACCTTTGAATCCGGGAAGGTTAAATGACTTAAGACACATTGTTTACAAATCAGCAGATAAACCCTGGAGACAATCGAAAAAAAATCTTGGCTTAATGCTTAAAGAGGGTTTGTTAAAAGAAAATATTGATGGAGAAGCTCTTTTATGGGCATACAAAAGAATTGCTTCAAGAAAAGAAGAAAGAAAAATATTAATGGTTATATCGGATGGGGCGCCTGTTGATGATTCAACTTTGTCAGTAAATTCTGGTGATTATTTAGAAAAACATTTGAAACAAATTGTTAAATGGATTGAAGAAAATTCAAACATAGAAATTCTTGCTGTCGGAATAGGACATGATGTGACTCGATATTATAAAAAAGCAATTAAAATAGCTGATGTTCAAGAACTGGGGGACGTAATGGTTAATCAGCTAACTAAACTTTTCTCAGGAAATGATAATAAAACTATACACTAATTTTTTTTTTAATAGCTGAAGTTTCTTTAATATAAGAAAGTACAAATCTAAAAGGGATTAACATTACTAAAGCAACAAATATTTTAACTAATAAATCTCCAAATGATAGCGTTACCCAATTAACATCTGTGCCATAAAATGAAATTGAAAAAAATAAAAATGTATCAATGGTAGATCCAATTAATGATGATACCAAAGGGGCTATGTACCATATTTTTTTTCTTAATTTATCAAAAACATTAACATCAACAAGTTGGGCAATAAGAAAAGCAGTTCCAGATCCCGCTGCAATTCTAATTGAAATTAAATTTGAATAATTTGTTGAAAAATAAAGTGTTAAAAAAACACCCAAAGCAAAACCCCAATATACAATTTTTTTAGCAGTATTTTTTCCATATCTTCTGTTTGATAAATCTGTAATTAAAAATGCTATAGGATAGGTAAAGGCTCCATAGGTCAATAAATCTTTGAGGCCAAAATAATTTACAGGAAATTTAACAAGATAATTGGATATGGTAACCACTAAAGCCATAAAAAACGCTAAAACAAAAAAAAGACAGTTTTCTATCTTAATCATTAACTATTAAACTTTTGCTATTATTTTATTTTTGAGTTTTTTTGCTCTTGGCGATAATTTTAATGACCTTGCACTTTTTAGATAAAAATCTAGTCCACCCTTATAATCAACTGTTCTTAATGCTGCATTACTAACATTCAGCTTAATATTTCTCTTCAAAATGTCACTTTTAAAAGTCACATTTTTTAGATTAGGAAAAAATTTTCTTTTGGCCTTATTGTTTGCATGGCTCACTTTATGGCCTTTTAAGGGAGACTTTCCAGTAAGTTCACATTTTCTTGACATATTAAATTTCCTAAGATGTATATAAATCCAGCAGAGAGTGGAATCAAGTTAATATATTAAAATATTGACAACTTTAGTATCGAGGAATAGTTATACTTAAAGATTTTCAAATGGAAATTTACTTACCTATCGCAGAAGTTCAGATAAACGTAATACTAATACTTTTTGTAAGTTTCATAATAGGTTTTTTATCAGGTTTATTTGGTGTGGGGGGTGGATTTTTAATGACCCCTTTTTTGATTTTTATGGGTATACCTCCAGCTTATGCTGTCGCAAATGAAGCGAACAATATATTAGCCTCGTCAACTTCTGGAACTTTAACTCATTGGTTTAAAAAAACTATAGATCTAAAAATAGGTTGGATGATAATTAGTGGGGGTTTTTTTGGAACTTTTTTTGGTATTTTAACTTTTAGTTATTTTAAAGGAATAGGAAAAATAGACATAATAATTACCCTGGCCTACATGTATGTTTTGGCCATCCTAGGAAGTTTTATGCTTAGAGATGGCATTATGGAAATTGATAGAATTAAAAAAAAAATAATAATTAAAAAAAAACTACATACCCATTACTGGATACATGGCTTACCTTTTAGAATGCGATTCAAAACATCCAAGGTATATGAAAGTGCTTTAGTTCCAATTCTTTTAGGTGTTGTTGTCGGTTTTATTGCAGCAATTATGGGCGTTGGCGGAGCATTTTTAATGGTACCTGCAATGATATATTTAATCGGTATGCCAACAAAATTAGTACCGGGCACTTCTTTGTTTGTAACTATATTTATAACTGGATTTGTTGTTGTTTCTCATGCATTTACTTACAATACAATTGATTTGGTGCTTGTTTTAATATTAATCACAGGCTCCATCGCAGGAGTGCATACTGGTCAAAAAATTGGACAAAGACTTCAAGGATCAGAATTGAAAACTCTGCTTGCTTTACTTATGCTTTCAGTAGGAATTCTAATGGCCTATGATACTTTTTTTAGAAACGGAACACCAAGTATTAGAATCCCGACTGATAAAATTGTTGAAATAAGTGAATTTGGAAACACCATTTTTAATTTGTCGACTAATTATCCCATTGTTTATGGTGTTTCATCAATCTTCCTAGCCTTAGTCTCTGGAGTGGCGGTATCTTTTATTAGAAGACAAATAAGTAGATGGAGAGCCGAACGAATGAATAAACCAGCAATGTATTAATGACTATAACGTTGTCTATAGCTTTTTTAGCTGGATTAATTAGTTTCTTATCTCCATGTGTGCTCCCACTAATACCTGGATATATATCTTATATTTCAGGAACATCGTTTGAAAGAATCGCCATCAAAAAAAAAAATTTAATAGTAGTTAAAACAATTTTTTTTACTTTAGGTTTTTCTTTTATTTTTATAGCTTTAGGTTCTACAGCATCTTTGATTGGAGAATTCTTTTTAGGAAACTCAAATATTTTAAGAATTATAGCCGGTGTTATTATAATATTTTTTTCATTTCAAATAATTGGGATTACCAATTTTAATTTTATGAACAAAGATATAAGATTTTTTACAGACCAATATAGTAACAACTTAACTTTTCCATTTATTGTAGGAGCGGCTTTTGGATTTGGTTGGACACCTTGTATAGGTCCTATTCTTGGTTCAATTATAACATTAGCAGCTTTAGAAGAAAATGTTAGTAAAGGTACTTTGTTATTAACATCCTACTCTTTAGGTTTAGCTGTGCCTTTTATTATCTCTGGGATATTATTTGAAAAATTTTTATTATTTTCAAAAAGTTTCAGAAAACATATGTCAGTCATTACAAAAGTAGGTGGAACTATTTTATTATTAACTGGAATAGCTATTTTAACAGGCCAATTGCAGGTTCTTGGATTTTTTATACTGGAATACTTCCCCTCGCTTGGAAATATCGGTTAGTTATACGCCTTTGCCAATAGCTTCTTTGATATTTTTTATCCCTTCAGATTTTAAAATTTGAATTAACTCTTTTTTTATATCCTTTGCTGCCGAAGGCCCTCTATAAACAAAACCCGTGTAAAGTTGCAACAATGAAGCTCCTGCCATAATTTTTTCGAAGGCAGATTTTCCTGAATTAATTCCCCCAACCCCAATAATGGGAATTTTATTATTCAATTCTTTATGAAACTTCTTAATCATATTATTTGATATTTGGTGCAAAGGATCTCCTGAAAGCCCGCCTTCTTCATCCTTCAATTCGCTCGTCAAATGATCTCTATTACCATTTGTTGTATTTGTAAGTATAATTGCCGAAATATTATTTTTTATTGCAGCGTCTGCAATTTCTGGAATATGACTATTATTTATATCTGGTGAAATTTTTAGCAATAAAGGAATATTGGTTCCATTGTCTTTTTTTATTTTATTAAGACCAACCATAAGATCCATAAGTTTTTCTTGATCATGAAAATCTCTCAAACCTTTGGTATTTGGTGAAGAAATGTTTACAGTAATATAATCCGCTATATCAAAAAAATTTTTTAACCCCAAACAAAAATCATTTTTTTGGTCTTTAGTTTCTTTGTTTGGTCCAATATTAACTCCCAATATGCCTTTCTTTTTTTCTGATATAATTCTAGTTTTTATTTTTTCCATCCCGTCATTGTTAAATCCCAACCTATTGATCAAAGCTTGATCATTTTCAAGTCTAAATATTCTTGGTTTAGGATTTCCATATTGTTTTAGTGGTGTAACAGTTCCTACTTCTACAAATCCAAATCCTAATTTTAGCAATGAATTATAAGCCTCTGCACTTTTATCAAAACCTGCCGCGAGACCGATGGGATTAGGAAAATTTTTACCTAACAATTCAATATTTAACATTTGCTCATCTTCAACTTCGAACATTTTGCTAGGAAAAGGATTAAACTTAAGTGATTTAATAGCCAAATCATGAGCGGTTTCTGGATCTAAGTTAAATAAAAAGGGTCTTAAGACAGAAAACATTATTTAATATATTTATTAATCAATTCTATACTTTCTTTTATACCAAAAAAACTTATAAAAAATCCCATTCTTGGACCATCTTGATCACCAAAAATTATTTCGTAAATTGCTTTAAACCACTCCCTCAAATTTTCTTTATATCCATTATCTTTTCCAACTGAATAAACAATTGTTTGTATAGCTTCAGGATCCATCTGTTCCTTGCAATCTTTTAATCTCTTAACTAAATCTTCTAATGCTTTTCTTTCTTTATCATTAGGTTTTCTATATTTCTTATTCGGTTTAACTATATCTTCAAAATATTTTAATGCATAACCAACTAAACTATCTAGGATAGGATATTCTGAAACTTTAATATCTTTTTTATTCTTTTTTATAAATTTCCATAAAACATCTTTATCAGTTGCATTACTTGTGCCAACTAAATTCAATAAAACTGAAAATGGCATAATTGATTTTTCTTTTGGAGGGTTGCCATTATGAATATGCCAAACTGGATTAAGAAGTTTTTGACTATCATCTTCTCCGCTAAATTTATCAATACATGTTAAATACTCATCAACAGCCTTTGGAACAACATCTGCATAAAGTTTTTTTGCTCTTCTTGGATTTTGATACATATACAAAGATAAACTTTCATGCGAAGCATATTTTAACCACTGCTCAATGGTAATTCCATTTCCTTTGGATTTAGAAATTTTTTCACCTTTTTCATCTAAAAACATTTCATATGGAAAACCGTTCGGGCTTTTTTTTCCCAACGTTTGACAAATTTTACTAGATAGAATTGCGCTCTCTATTAAATCTTTTCCATACATTTCATAATCAACATCAAAAGCATACCATCTCATTGCCCAATCTACTTTCCACTGCAATTTACATTTTCCATTTATAACTTCAGTTTCTGTTTTTTTGCTGCCGTCTTGATAAATAATTTTTCCTTCTTTTTTTTTAATTTCAATAACCTGAACTTCTAAGACTTTTCCAGTTTCAGCGCATACTGGTAAAAAAGGGCTATAAGTTTTTTGTCTTTCCTTGCCCAAAGTAGGAAGGATAATTTCTTTTATCTGTTCATATTTTTCCAAAACTAAAAGTAATGCTTCATTAAATAAACCTTTTTTATAGGTATCTGTAGAGCTTTTAAAAGTATAATTAAATTTAAATTCATCTAAAAATTTTTTTAACATCTCATTATTATGTTCTCCAAAACTTTTATATTTTTTAAAAGGGTCTGGAACGCTAGTAAGAGGTTTGTGTAAATTTTTTTCTAGAATTTCTTTATTTGGTATATTGTCCGGTATCTTTCTTAAACCGTCCATATCATCAGAAAATGTGATAATTTCTGTTGGAATATCGATAATTTGCTTAATAGCATTTACCATCATTGTGGTTCTCGCAACTTCTGCAAAGGTACCTATATGAGGAAGGCCGCTTGGACCATAGCCGGTTTGCAAAGTAATTTTTCCTTTTTTTTCAAAAATTTTTTGTCTTTCTTTAACCAATTTTCTCGCTTCCACAAATGGCCAAGAGTTTGTAGCTTGAATTATGGGTTTATCAATCACCATATAAAAGATTTATTAAATTTCATAAGCAAAATACAGATATAATAAGGTCTTATTATGTTGAATTTCAAATATTTTTAAATAACCTCCGACCTCAAAAATGAATAATAACAAAACCGTTTTTTTTGCAATAGGTGTTCTTCTTGTAATATTGGGAACATTCATGCTTATACCATTTTTTGTTCAACTTATATATGACGAGAAAAACAACATTTTTCTATCGGCTGCGTCTGTAACTGTATTTATAGGAATACTTTTAATTCTTACTAACCTTGAAGAAAACAGAAAACTAAATTTACAACAAGCTTTTCTTTTAACAACATTATCCTGGTTAAGTATCGCTATTTTTGGTTGTATTCCTTTTTTATTGTCTAATCTTAATCTTTCATTTATTGACGCATTTTTTGAAAGTATGTCTGGAATAACAACTACTGGATCAACAATCATCACAGACCTCG
Organism: uncultured Pelagibacteraceae bacterium; assembly: GCA_902607735.1. Lineage (GTDB taxonomy): Bacteria > Pseudomonadota > Alphaproteobacteria > Pelagibacterales > Pelagibacteraceae > AG-414-E02. The sequence goes on from CACLLG010000006.1 coordinate 37,847, forward strand.
ACAATGCACCAAAAAGCATTCTTATTTGGAGAGCTATTTTGCAGTGGCTTGGAGGCATAGGTGTAATTGTGATGGCAATAACTATACTCCCATTATTAAATGTTGGAGGTATGCAGCTATTTAAAAAAGACCACACATCTGATACCGCTGAAAAAATATTACCTAAAACACGTGAAGTAACTTTGGTTATTTCAATAATATATCTTACTCTAACTTTTGTTTGTGGAATTTCATATTGGTTTGTGGGGATGGGAGTATTTGACAGTATTGCTCATGCCATGACAACAATCGCCACTGGAGGATTTTCAACATATAGCAGTTCAATTGGTTATTTCCAAAATCCAAAAATTGAAATTATTTCAATAATTTTTATAGTTTTAGGAAGTATGCCCTTTATTGCTTATGTAAAATTTATAAAGGGTGATAAAAAAATATTTTTAAAGGATACTCAAATCAAAGGTTTGATTTACATTTTAATTATTTCTATTTTATTAATGTTTTTTTACTTAATGCTAAATAACAAAGAACTTACTTTTTTAAATAATTTGAGAATATCCGCTTTTAATGTAGTTTCGATTTTATCTGGAACGGGATATGTTACAACAGATTTTAGCGCTTGGGGAAAGTTTCCATTAATGTTCTTTCTTTTTTTAATGTTTGTTGGGGGTTGTGCTGGATCTACTACTTGTGGAATAAAAATCTTTAGATTTCAAATACTTGGTTCTTTTATAATAAATCAAATAAAAAAACTGGTTTATCCACGCGGTGTATTTTCCATAAAATATAATAATGAAATAGTTAGCAATACATTTATTTATTCAATAATCACTTTTATTTTTCTTTATTTCTTTATTTTTTTTATTTTAGCTGCGCTTTTATCTATAAACGGTTTAGATTTTATAACGGCTATATCTGGATCCGCCTCAGCAATATCAAATGTTGGGCCAGGACTCGGTAATGTGATTGGGCCTGATGGCAATTTTAGTGATTTACCTAATTTTTCTAAATTAAGTTTGAGTTTAGGTATGCTTCTTGGTAGGCTTGAACTGTTTGCAGTTTTAGTTTTGTTTTTCCCATCATTTTGGAAAAATTGAACTCTAGGTTGATTTATGGAAATACATAAAAAACAAACATTATCTGAAACATTTGCTGTTTATTTTGATAGGCGTATGACAAGGATACTCTTATTAGGAATTATAAGTGGATTTCCATGGGTTTTGATTGGAAGTAGTCTTAGCCTTTGGCTTAAAGAAGATGGTCTTAGCCGAAGTACAATAGGTTGGGCAGGATTAATATTTGGAGTTTATGCAATCAATTATTTGTGGGCTCCACTAATTGATAGAATAAATAAATTCACACAAATAATTGGTTTTTCTCTTATTCTATTTGCAGTAGTTGATGGTTTTGTTGGTGTTTTTGGACGTTACTTTTTTTTAATGTATATTCCTGAATCGATCAGATATTTTTTTCCAACTTATTCTATATCAATAATTATAGGTCTTATTGGTATATTATTTTTAAAAACTAATCTTTTTTCAAAAGTAGATAAAATCAGTCATCGTCTTGGTCATCGTCGTACTTGGATTGTGAGTATGCAATTTCTTATTTTGGTCAGCTTGGTTTGTTGGAGTGTAGTTGACCCTACAGCAAATCTTGGATTAGTAATTACTATTGGTTTGATTATCGCCATAGCTTCAGCAACTCAAGACATTACTGTAGATGCTTTAAGAATTGAACAAATTGGAGAAAATGAAGGAACATCAATGCAGGCGGGCGCCGCGATGGCCGTTGTTGGTTGGTGGACCGGGTATAAATTAGGAGGGGTGATAGCATTAAATGCGGCGGAATATTTTCAGAACGCAGGGTTTGAAAATTATTGGCAAGTTACTTTTTTAATTCTTGGCTTAGTTATTATTGCTTGTAACATTGGTTTAATGTTTGTTCATGAACCTCAACCTATCGAACGACAGGAAGCTCAAAGAAGAACAGATCAAATGATAGAAGAAAAGCTGGGGGCGCCCAATATTGCCACAAAATCAGCCGCATGGATCAGTGGCACAATTGCTGGACCTATAATTAGTTTTTTTAGAAAAAATGGATTTAAAATTGCTTTGTATATTCTCGGATTTATATTTCTTTTTAAAATTGGTGAGGCCTTTCTTGGGCGTATGTCCATTGTTTTTTATAAAGAGATAGGATTTTCTAAAGGTGATATCGCTCTCTATTCTAAAGGCATAGGCTGGATTACTACAGTCGTATTCACACTTCTTGGAGGTTTGTTTGCAATACGTTCAGGGGTAGTGAAGGCAATGTTTATCTCTGGAGTATTAATGGCAGGAACGAATCTTTTATTTGCGGCTCTCGCTATGTCTGGAAAATCTGAATGGCTTTTTGCCGTAGCTGTACTATTAGATGATATTGCAGCAGCATTCGCTACTGTTGCTTTTGTTGCTTTTATATCGTTATTGGTGGATAGAACGTATACAGCAACTCAGTATGCGTTACTTGCATCGATAGGTACTCTTGGTAGAACTACGTTAGCGGGTTCTTCTGGATGGATGGTTGATACGTTAGAAAAGGGAACAGATTTAATTTTATTTAGTAGATTTTCCTTATCAATCCCAAGTGTAGAAAATCCATGGGCAGTCTTTTTTGTAATAACTACAGTTATGGTAATACCTTCTTTAATTCTTCTCTGGTTTATTCGAAATAAACTTAAATTGCAGTGAGAAGCAATCTACCCGTCATAAACGTATATAAAAAAAAAAGTGTAAAATCTGAAATTGTTACACAACTTTTATATGGTGAAACTTTTAAAAAAATAAAAGAAAATGGATCATGGATCAAAATTAAAAATAATCTAGATAACTATAAGGGT
>CACLLG010000007.1 GCA_902607735.1 uncultured Pelagibacteraceae bacterium
TGTCGAATGTGTTTAGTAGAGTTAGAAAAATCTCCTAAACCTATAGCTTCTTGTGCTATGCCAGCCACCGACGGAATGAAAATTAATACTAATTCTGTTTATGTAGACAAAGCCAGAAAAGGTGTTATGGAATTTTTATTGGCAAACCATCCTCTTGATTGCCCAGTATGTGATCAGGGTGGAGAATGTGATTTACAAGATCAGTCTCTTTTTTATGGTCTTGGGAATTCTAGATACACAGAAAATAAAAGACAGGTGACTGAAAAATACATGGGACCCTTAATCAAAACTCAAATGACCAGATGCATTCATTGTACCAGATGCATAAGATTTGCTACAGAGGTTGCAGGTATACCTGAACTGGGCGCCATTGGTAGAGGCGAAGATATGGAAATTACAACTTATTTAGAAAAATCTATGGAGTCCGAGTTATCTGCAAATGTTATAGATTTATGTCCAGTTGGTGCTCTTACATCAAAACCTTATGCATTTGAAGCTAGACCTTGGGATCTTAAAAAAACAGAAACAGTGGATGTCATGGATGCTATAGGATCTAATATTAGGGTGGATACTTATGGATGGGAAGTTAAAAGAGTTTTACCAAGAGTAAATGAAGAAATTAACGAAGAATGGATATCTGATAAAACCAGATATGCATGCGATGGTCTTTTGAAACAACGTTTGGACACGCCTTACATAAGGGAAAATGGCAGATTGCAAAAAACGTCTTGGGATAAAGCATTAAAGTTTTTAATTAGCAAAATAAAATCTTTTAACCCCAGTGAAGTTGCTGGACTTATAGGTGATCTTGCTGATTTAGAAATGATCTACAGTTTTAAATCTTTTTTTGAAAAGTGCATAGGCTCAACTAATTTAGAATGTAGACAGGATAAAATATATATTAATCCAACAGAAAGAATAAATTATATTTTTAATTCATCAATTAATGGAATAGAAGATTCCGATTTTATTCTTTTGGTAGGTACTAATCCAAGATTAGAAGCAACTATACTTAATGCAAGAATTAGAAAGGCTTATATCAGGAATAGAATGAAAATTTATTCAATAGGAGATCCAGGCGATTTAACTTACCCATATAAAAAAATTGGATCTAGCACAAAAATTATAAAAGATATTGCGTCAGGTAATCACGAAATTTCAGCGCAAATTAAGAAATCAAAAAAGCCAATAATTATTATAGGAGAGTCAGCACTTTACGGAAAATCTGGACAGTATCTATTTGAAGAATTAAAAAATTTTCTATCAAAAAATAATTTTATTAAAAAAGATTGGAATGCTCTAAATATTCTTACCCAACAAGCATCTAGAGTAGGGGCGATTGATCTTGGAGCATATTTAATAAATGAAAATGAAAATTTTTTATTTTTTAATAAATTAGATAATAACGATTTTAAATTTATATATTTGTTAGGTGCTGATAATATTAATTTTGATAAAAAAGATAAATTTATAGTTTACCAAGGAAGCCACGGTGATAATGGAGCAGAAATTGCAGATATAGTTTTACCAGGCGCAGCATATACTGAAAAAAACGGTCTATTTGTTAATTTAGAGGGAAGATTACAAAAAGCGCACAAAGCATCGTATCCACCTGGAGATGCACGCGAAGATTGGATTATTTTTAAAGATTTAGCAAACATGATGAAAAAACCACTTGGATTCAATAATGTTGAGCAGTTAAGAGAATCTATTTATAAAAAAATTCAGCAAAAAATTAATGATAAGAAAAACAAAACAAATAAAATAGATTTTATGGATCAAGATATATCAATACTACCTATTGACTATTATCATTCAAATCCAATAGCTAGAGCATCAAAAGTAATGAATGAATGTAAACAAATATCAAAAAAATTTTTGTTTACAGGAATTGAAAAGGCAAGTTGATGACTTATTTTAATATATTTTTTGGTGAGATTTATAAAATTATATTTTTACTCTTGCCAATCTTAGTATCAATAGCTCTAATAGTATGGCTTGATAGAAGAGTTTGGGCTTTTGTTCAAAAGAGAAAGGGTCCAAATGTTGTAGGACCGTTTGGGCTTCTTCAAACTATAGCTGACGCTTTAAAATATATTTTTAAAGAAATTATTGTACCTGCTAGTGCAAACAAAACTATATTTGTTTTAGCTCCAATTATTACACTTACTTTAGCTTTAATTGGGTGGGCCGTTATACCATTTAGTAATGAAATGGTTTTAGCTAATATTAATGTGGGTATACTATATTTATTTGCTATCTCATCTTTAAGTGTTTACGGAATTATAATGGGTGGATGGGCATCAAACTCAAAATATCCATTCTTAGGAGCCATTAGGTCAGCAGCTCAAATGGTATCTTATGAAGTATCAATAGGTATTATAATTATTAATGTACTACTTTGTGTTGGTTCACTAAATTTAAATAAAATAGTATTAGCTCAACAAAATGTCTGGTTTATTTTTCCACTATTTCCAATGTTTATTGTTTTTTTTATATCTTCCTTGGCTGAAACAAATAGACCTCCATTTGATTTGCCAGAAGCTGAGTCTGAACTTGTGGCTGGATATCAAACTGAATATTCAGGAATGATGTATGCTATGTTTTGGCTAGGAGAGTATGCAAATATTTTGCTCTTGTGCGCTTTAGGAACAGTTCTTTTTTTAGGAGGATGGTTAAGCCCCATAGATATTTACCCATTCAGTGCATTACCAGGAATTTTTTGGATGATATTCAAAATATTAGGACTTTTTATATTATTTTCGTTAGTGAAAGCCATAGTTCCTAGATATCGTTTTGATCAATTAATGAGACTTGGTTGGAAAATTTTTCTTCCTTTTTCTTTGATTTGGGTAGTTTTAACGGCAAGTTTTTTATTTTTTTTAGATATGTTGCCAACTATAGGATAATGAAAATTAGCAGAATAATTAAAACTGTGTTTATGGCAGATTTTCTAGCAGGATTATCTATTGCCGTAAAAGAAATGTTTAAGAGTAAAAAAACTATAAACTACCCTTTTGAAAAAGGAAAAATAAGCCCAAGATTTAGAGGCGAACATGCTTTAAGAAGATATCCTAATGGTGAAGAGAGATGTATAGCGTGTAAATTATGTGAAGCAGTTTGTCCTGCCCAGGCAATAACAATAGAATCTGAAATTAGAAGCGATGGTAGTAGAAAAACAAAGAGATACGACATTGACATGCTTAAATGTATTTATTGTGGTTTATGTGAAGAATCGTGTCCTGTTGATGCAATAGTTCAAGGTCCAAATTTTGAATTTTCCACTGAAACTAGAGAAGAACTTTACTATGACAAAAAAAAATTATTAGAAAATGGAGATAGATGGGAAACAGTTTTAGCAGAAAATATTAAAGCTGACGCACCTTTTAAATAAATGTTAGCACATTCATTATTTTTTTATTTTTTTTCTACTATAGCTGTGTTTTCAGCTACCATGGTTATTGTTTCAAGAAATACAGTTTATTCTGTTTTTTTTCTGATTCTCGTTTTCATAACTATTTCGATTTTGTTTATTATGATAGGTGCAGAATTTTTGGGAATGATAATGCTTATTGTCTATGTTGGAGCTGTTTCTGTTTTATTTCTTTTTGTTGTAATGATGTTAAATATTACTGAACAAATAAAATCAAAATTTAAAAGAAAAAATTTAATAAAAAATATATCAGTAGGTTCAATAGTAGGTATAATTATTTTTTCTGAACTATTAGTTGTTATTGGTGGGTGGAAATATAAAGGTACTTTCTTTCCATTATCAAACAAGGGTACAAATCTAGATTTAACCAACACTCATGCTTTAGGAAATATTTTATATACTGAATATATTCATCTTTTTCAAATATCAGGAATGATACTTCTTATAGCAATGATTGGAGCTATTACTCTTACTTTTAGCAAAAGAGATAATGTAAAAAGACAAAATTATTTTAATCAAATTCAAAGAGAAAAAACTAGTAGTGTCTCATTAATTGAAGTTGAAAGCGGTAAAGGAATAAAACTAGATGATTGAAATTGGACTAGGACATTATTTAACTTTAGGTGCAATAATTTTTACTATTGGTGTAGTTGGAATTTTTTTAAACAGAAAAAATGTAATCATAATTTTAATGTCAATTGAATTGATGCTTTTAGCTGTCAATATTAATTTGGTATCTTTTTCTATTTATTTGCAAGATTTAGTGGGACAGGTATTTACCATGTTTATTTTAACTGTGGCAGCAGCCGAAGCTGCAGTGGGTTTAGCGATAATTGTAATATATTACAAAAACAAAGGATCAATTAACGTTGAACAGATTAGTTCTTTAAAAGGTTAATATGGAATACGCAATTATATTTTTACCATTAGCTGGATCTATTATTTCAGGTTTTTTTGGAAGCAAATTAAAGGGAAAGCTCTGTCAAATATTAACAAGCTTATTTGTATCGATTTCTGCGATTTTATCTTTATTTATTTTTTACGAAGTTTTAGTAAATGACTATTCCAGCAACAAATTAATATTCAATTGGATTAGTTCTGAGGATTTTAATGTTAATTGGTCAATATATATCGATCCATTAACATCAGTAATGTTGGTAGTTGTAAGTCTTATCTCATCTTTAATTCATTTCTATTCAATAGGTTATATGAGTCATGATCCGCATACTCCACGCTTTATGTCATATTTATCTTTATTCACTTTTGCTATGCTTACATTAGTTACTGCTGATAATTTTTTACAATTATTTTTTGGATGGGAGGGTGTAGGTCTATGTTCTTATTTGTTAATAGGTTTTTGGTATAAAAAACCTTCAGCTAACTCAGCAGCTATTAAAGCGTTTATAGTTAATCGAGTAGGAGATTTTGGATTTGCGCTTGGAATTTTTTTAATTTTTTATTTATTTGGAACGCTTAATTACGATGAAGTTTTTCTTAAAATACCTGAATTTGTAAATAAAGAAATTTCATTATTGAATAATTCTCCACCTTTTCCATTTTTAGGCACCGCAGTTAAATATATAGATTTAATTTGCTTACTTTTGTTTATTGGTGCTATGGGAAAATCTGCACAGATTTTTTTACATACTTGGCTACCCGATGCAATGGAGGGTCCTACACCAGTATCTGCATTAATCCATGCGGCGACCATGGTAACAGCAGGTGTTTTCTTAGTGGCAAGATGCTCTCCAATATTTGAATACTCTCAAACAGCATTAAATGTAGTTGCTATAATAGGAATGATGACAGCATTTTTTGCAGCAACAGTAGCGCTTGTGCAAAATGACATTAAGAAGATCGTTGCTTATTCAACTTGTAGTCAATTAGGATATATGTTTTTTGCTGCTGGAGTTGGCGCTTATCATGTTGCCATATTTCATTTATTCACACACGCATTTTTTAAAGCACTTTTATTTCTTGGTGCAGGCTGCGTAATTCATTCATTCAATGATGAACAAGATATTCGTTCGATGGGTGGGGTTTGGAAAAAAATACCATATACCTATACTTTAATGGTAATAGGAACATTAGCTTTAACAGGGTTTCCATTTTTATCTGGCTATTATTCAAAAGACGCTATTATCGAATTTGCGTATTTAAAAGGTAACACAATTGGCTATTATGCTGCAGCTATAGGAATTTTTACCGCCTTACTAACAGCAATTTATTCATGGAGGTTAATATTTAAAACTTTTCATGGAAAATATAATAATAAAAAAAATAATTTAAGTTCAATTCAAGAGTCCTCACTAATTATGTTGATACCAACATGTCTACTAGCCGTAGGAGCTATTATATCAGGTATATTATTTAAGGAAATATTCATAGGTACTGACACACAATTCTGGAACAATTCAATTTTATTTTTACAAACAATTCAACACGATCATCCACCAACATGGTTATTAGCGATCACACCACTAATAGTTATAGTTACAATTCCAACTGCTTATTATTTATTTGTTAAAAATGATGGAATTGTAAAAATTTTAGTTTTAAAAAATCAATTGATATATAACTTTTTGTTAAACAAGTGGTATTTTGATGATTTATACAATTTTGTTTTTGTTGAACCCATTAAAAAAATTGGATTATTTTTTTGGAAAAAAGGGGATATTAATACTATCGATCGATATGGTCCTGATGGTTTATCAAGATTGATAAAAAACGTATCTGAAAAAGCAGTAAATTTTCAGAGCGGGTATTTATACCATTATGCTTTTGTCATGTTAGTGGGTTTCTCTGTATTATTAACTTATTTAATTTTGAGTTAGATGAATTTTCCTATTCTTTCAGCAATCATTTTTATACCTCTTGTAGGAGCCTTATTTATTTTAATTACCACAGGTAATCAAAAAAATGTAGAAAAAAACTCAAAATATGTTGCAATTTTTTCATCTGTAGCAAATTTTTTTCTCTCCATTTTTCTTTGGTCTTTATTTGATAACACAATTGCTGACTTCCAGTTTATAGAAAAAAGAAATTGGATAAATGGTTTTATTAATTTTCAATTAGGTATAGATGGCATTTCAATTTTATTTATACTACTTACTACATTTATAGCTCCTATATGTATTTTTTCTGGTATTCACAGCATTAAATTTAAAATTAAAGAATTTCTTATTGCAATTCTTGTAATGGAAACTTTGATGCTGGGCGTATTTTGTTCTCTAGATCTTGTAATATTTTATTTATTTTTTGAAGGAGGACTAATTCCTATGTTTTTAATTATTGGAATTTGGGGAGGTCCAAAAAGAGTCTATTCAGCTTTTAAATTCTTTTTATTTACACTAGTTGGTTCTGTTTTAATGTTGGTGGCAATTATATCTATTTATTGGATAACAGGTACTACTGATGTAATCGATTTATTAAGCATTAGAATACCCCAAGAATACCAGTACTTACTTTGGTTAGCATTTTTTAGTTCTTTTGCAGTTAAAATGCCAATGTGGCCAGTTCATACGTGGTTGCCAGATGCTCATGTAGAGGCACCAACTGCTGGATCAGTAATTTTAGCTGCAATTCTTTTAAAAATGGCTGGATACGGATTTATACGTTTTTCATTAGGTTTATTTCCCGTAGCATCAGATTATTTTACGCCACTAATTTTTTCACTAAGTATTATTGCAATAATATACACATCATTAGTAGCACTAATGCAAGATGATATGAAAAAGTTAATCGCATACTCATCCGTTGCCCACATGGGTTTTGTTACAATAGGTATTTTTTCATTAACCAAACAAGGATTAGATGGAAGTATTATTCAAATGATGAGCCATGGACTTATTTCTGCAGCCCTCTTTTTATGTGTCGGTGTGGTCTACGATAGACTTCATTCGCGTATGATTTCATCATACGGGGGTTTAGTTAATATTATGCCCAAATATGCATTTGTACTTATGATTTTTACTCTTGCTGCATTAGGTTTGCCAGGCACAAGTGGTTTCGTAGGTGAGTTTTTGATTTTAATTGGAACCTTTCAGAAAAATATAGTTGTTGCAGTTATAGCTAGCCTCGGAGTTATTTTGGTAGCTGCTTATATGTTGTGGTTGTATAGAAGGGTAGTTTTCGGACGAATAGCAAGCACAGAAATAAAGCAGATGCCTGATTTAGATAAGACAGAATTATATATTTTTGCTTCATTAGTTTTTCTGATACTTTTTTTTGGTTTTTATCCTGAACCGTTATTAAATACGATTGATGTTTCCATTAATAATTTAATTGAAAACTATAAAACAGATTTAAATTTTCATCTAGTACAAATTAATAATTAAATGCAAACAATTATTTATATATTACCAGAATTATTTTTATCATTTTCAATAATGTCTCTTTTAATGATAGGAATTTTTGTAAAGAAAAGTTTTAAATTAGTAAATTTTTTAACAATTTTATGTATAATCTTTGCGATTGCACTAGTAATAAATCAACCCAGCGAAGTTATAAAAATTTTTAATGAAAGTTATATAATTGATAAACTTTCAATTGTTATGAAGGTGCTTACTTTGTTATTTTGTATATTCGTCCTCCTTCTATCTAAGGAATATCTTAAAATAAATAATATTGATAAAATTGAATATCCTATAATTGTACTTGGATCAGTTCTTGGCATATTAATAATGATTAGCTCATATGATTTAATTGTCTTTTATTTAGGATTAGAATTACAGTCTTTATGCTTATATATCTTAGCGTCTTTCAAAAGAGATGATGAAAGATCAACAGAAGCAGGACTAAAATATTTTGTATTAAGTGCACTTGCTAGCGGCTTATTGCTTTATGGATGTTCTCTTATTTACGGATTTACTGGATCAACAAATTTTGAAATAATTTCTACAAATCTTAATGACCAGAATATAGGAACTATCTATGGCATTATTTTTATAATTGTAGGTTTGGCATTTAAAGTTTCTGCTGTTCCTTTTCATATGTGGACACCTGATGTTTATGAAGGCTCACCCACTTCAGTTACAAGTTTTTTTGCTCTTATTCCAAAAATTGCCGCATTAACAGTTTTTATTAGGTTTATGTATGTTCCGTTTGTAAATGTAATTTCTCAATGGCAAATGATAATTGTCTTTTTATCTATAGCTTCCATGGTATTAGGAGCTGTAGCCGCTATCGGACAAAATAATATAAAGAGGCTAATGGCTTATAGTTCCATTGGACACATGGGATATGCTCTAGCAGGCCTATCTACAGGAACAATCGCAGGAATCCAAAGCACAATAATTTATTTAATTATTTACTTAGTGATGAATCTCGGGGCTTTTGGATGTATTTTTATGCTAAAAAGAGAAAACACTTTTTATGAAAACATAAACGATTTGTCTGGATTATCAAAAAACCATCCTATGCTTGCTCTAAGCTTTTTAGTTATACTTTTTTCATTAGCTGGCATACCCCCTTTAGCTGGTTTTTTCGCCAAATTTTATATTTTTATGAGTGTTATAGAATCAAAAATGTATGCTTTAGCGATTATAGGGCTGCTAACAACAGTTATTTCAGCTTTTTATTACTTAAGAATTATAAAAATAATTTACTTTGATAAACCTAAAAAACCATTTGAATTAAACTACGACTGGGGACTTAGAGGATCATTGATTTTATCTAGCATATTAGTATTAATTTACTTTATTTATCCATCGATATTGATTGATCTAATTTCTTCAATACAGATATTTTAATGAAATTCGAAATATATAAGTTTAAAGAAGTTACAAGCACTAATGATATAGCAGTTAATTTAATTAAAGAGAAAAAAAAAGTAACTGGATGTGTTTATTCAGATTCTCAAACAAAAGGAAGAGGTACCAAAGGAAAAAAATGGATTTCTCTAAAAGGAAATTTATTTACTTCATTATTTTTTCCTCTAAAAGATAAATATCCACCATTTAATGAATTTTCTATTATTAATCCTATTTTAATAGCCGATGTAATTAAGAAGTTTTGTAATGACAAGAATATAACCTTAAAGTATCCGAATGATGTATTTTTAAATGGTAAAAAAATTTGTGGAGTATTACAGGAGCTTATAGTTATGGAAGATAGAAAATTTTTAATTATAGGAATAGGTTTAAATATTATATCAAATCCAAATATAGAAAAAAAATATAAAGCAACAAATATATTATCGGAAACGAAAAGTGCTCCAGAAATAAAGGAAATAATTGATTTAATAATTCTATCTTACGAGAGATTTTTTATGGAATTGGAGTCTTACAATTTTATAAAATTTAGAAAAAAAGCTGAATTAATGTCATTAAATTAAATAATAGAATAATTATGCGTGTGTTAATTGGAGATATAGGAAATACAATTACAAAAATTTGCTTAGTTCAAATTAATACTCTAAAAGTAAAAAAAATAATTTATTTAAATAGTAGAGATATTTATTCTACCAAGTTGTTAAAAAAAAAATTTAAGAAACTAATAAAGGGTAGGTTAATAAATAAAATAGCCTTATTTTCAAGTGTTGTACCAAAATATGAATTAATATTGAGTAAGTTTATAAAAAAATTTTATAAAATTAATTTAAAAGAAATTAAGGAAAAGAAAATAGATAAAATAGTAAAGATAGATATAAAAAACAAAAATCAGGTAGGTTCAGATAGAATCGCAAATGCAGCAGGAGTGTATAAAAAGTACAGAACTAATTGTATTGTTTTAGATTTTGGAACAGCCACAACATTTGATGTAGTAACTAAATATGGTATTTATAAAGGTGGAATAATTGCTCCTGGTGTAAATTTATCCATTAAAAGCTTATCAAGCTCTGCTGATCAAATTCCCATTTTTTCAATAAAAAAACAGAAAAAAATTATCGGAAAAAATACAATCGAGGCTTTACGATCAGGATTCTATTGGGGTTATTGCGGTTTAATTAATAACATTATTTTAAAAATCGAAAATGAAACAAAAAAAAAATATAAAATCATTTTTACTGGCGGATATGCTAATTTATTTAAAACTTCAATAATCAGAAATTTTACTATAGATAGAAACATAACAATTGGTGGTATAATTGAAATTTTTAAAAAAAATAAAAAATATTTAAGTTAAATGAAAAAAGAAGAATTTATTTTTTGCCCTCTTGGAGGATCAGGTGAAATAGGAATGAATATGAATTTATTCGCCTATGGAAATACGGGTAATAAAAAGTGGATTATTGTTGATATAGGTGTAACATTTGCAGACGATACAATACCTGGAATAGATTTAATTTATCCAGATCCAGGTTTTATAGTTGATAAAAAAGAGGACTTGCTCGGCCTAGTTTTAACACATGCTCATGAAGATCATATTGGAGCAATAGCCCATATTTGGCCAAAGCTACTTTGTAATATTTATGCAACTCCATTCACTGCTGTATTAATTCAAGAAAAATTTAAAGAGAAAAAAATTGACATAGGAAATAAATTAAAAATTGTTGAACTTAATGGTAATATTAATTTAGGTCCTTTCAAAATTGAATTCGTTACCTTAACTCACTCTATACTAGAACCAAATGGTTTGAGTATAACTACGCCTTCCGGTGTAATCTTACATACTGGGGATTGGAAGTGTGATCCCAATCCTCTAATAGGTGAAAAAATTAATGAAAAAAAATTAAAACAAATAGGCGACCAAGGGGTTTTAGCAATGATTTGTGATTCAACGAATGTATTTAGTCCAGGAAGAGCTGGATCAGAATTAGACGTAAGAGAAAGTTTATTAAAAATAATGTCAAATATAGAAAAAAGAATAATCGTTACTTCATTTGCATCAAATGTAGCAAGAATGGAAAGTATTTTTTATTGTGCAAAAAAAATTGGACGAAAAATATCATTGGTAGGTAGATCTATGCATAGAATTTATAAAGCTGCCAAACAATGTGGATATTTGAAAGATCTAATTGAACCAACTGATCCAAGAGATGCAAAAAAGATTTCTAAAAATAAAATTATATATTTATGTACAGGAAGCCAAGGAGAGCCTAATGGAGCTATGATGCGTATCTCTAATTATATTCATCCAGATGTTACAATCGAATCTCGAGATACTGTGATTTTTTCTTCAAAGATTATACCAGGAAACGAAAAGAAACTTTATAAACTACATAATCAATTGGTTAAAAATGGCATTGATGTAATTTCTGAGGAAAATGCTTTTGTTCATGTATCTGGTCATCCCAATAGAGAAGACTTAAAGGATATGTACAACTGGGTTAAACCAAAATCAGTTATCCCTGTTCATGGCGAACACAGACATATGAATGAACATATTAATTTTGCAAAAGAAATGCAGATTCCTTATCCAGTTCAAGTTGAAAATGGAGATATAGTTCAATTATTTCCAGGAGATAAACCAAAAGTTGTCGACAAAGCACCAGTAGGAAGAATATTTGTAGATGGAAATATAAGCGTTGGTGAAGAATCTCAGTCTATAAAAGATAGAAAAAATTTGTCATACAACGGTTTTTTGGAGATAACAATAATTATTAATAAAGTAGGTTCAATTATTAAAAAACCAATCATTTCTTTTAAAGGAATACCTCATAATGGAGAAAATAATGATTTTATTTTTGATCTAGAAGATAAAATTCAAAGTATATGTAAAACTTTTTCCTTAAATAACTCAAATCAAGAGCATAATCTAATAGAAGCTCTCAAAACAAACTGTAGAAAAACTGTAAAAGAAAAGACTGGAAAGAGACCTTATACGAACGTAAATTTAGTAAGAATTTAAAAATTATGTATTTATCAAAATTATTTATTCCTTTGTTAAAAGAAAATCCTTCAGAGGCAAAAATCAAATCCCATCAACTTATGTTAAGAGCTGGAATGATTAAGCAATCATCTACAGGAATTTATTCCTGGCTACCTCTAGGATTTAAGATTATGAAAAAAATAGAGCAAATTGTAAGAGAAGAACAAAATAAAATTGGGGCACAAGAATTATTAATGCCTACAATACAGTCTGCAGAAATATGGAAAGAAAGTGGAAGATATGACGATTATGGAGAAGAAATGTTGAGGATAAAAGATCGTCAAGGTAAAGAAATGCTTTATGGACCTACTAACGAAGAATTAATAACAGAAATTTTTCGATCAAGTGTAAAATCTTATAAATCATTACCTCAAATTTTATATCATATTCAATGGAAATTTCGTGATGAACTGAGACCGAGATTTGGCGTTATGAGGTGCAAAGAGTTTTTTATGAAAGACGCTTATTCATTCGATTTGAGTGATAACGAAGCTAAAAAATCATATAACAAAATGTTTTTTGCCTACCTTAATACTTTTAAAAGATTGGGGCTTACTGCGATACCCATGGCTGCAGAAACAGGTCCAATAGGAGGAGATCTTTCCCATGAATTTGTAATTTTAGCAGAGACAGGAGAAAGTAAAATTTATTCTGATAAAAGAATTTTTGATATAGATATTAGTAAACATAGCAATGAAGATAATTCAATCGAAGATTTGAGAAAAAAATATGATGCCTTCTATTCAGTTACAGATGATAAGTTCAAAAAAGAAGATTTTGTAAAAAGGGTAAAGAAGGAATACCAATTAGTTACTAAAGGAATAGAGGTTGGGCATATTTTTTATTTTGGTGATAAATATTCTAAACCGTTGAAGTGTTCCGTAGATTTAAAAGATGGTAAGAAAGTTAATGTAAAAATGGGTTCATATGGAGTGGGTGTTTCCAGACTAGTTGGTGCAATTATAGAAGCTAAATTTAATAATAATGTTATGAGATGGCCAGAGTCCGTTTCACCATTTGATGTTGCTATAATTCCAAGTCTTCAAAAAAATGATAAATCAAATTATTTAAAGGCTCAAAAAATATATAATTTTCTAAAAAAAAACAATATAGATGTTTTATTTGATGACACAGAGGAACATTTATCAGCAAAATTTAAAAAATTTGATTTAATTGGAATCCCTTATCAAATAATTTTAGGCACAAAGTCAGAAGATGATAAATTTGAATTTAAGGAAATTAACGGAAAAACAACAATTTTATCACTTGATGAAATTAAGAATAAATTACTAAACAAAAGAAATTTAAATTGATTTCAAAAATTGAACAAAAAATAGCACTAAGATATTTAAAGCCTAAAAAAAAGGAAGGCTTTTTAAAAGTAATTTCTATTTTTTCTTTTACAGGAATATTTCTCGGTGTTTCTATTTTGATCATAGTTATGTCCGTTATGAACGGTTTTAGGACAGAACTAATAAATAAGATATTGGGATTTAACCCACACATCATTGTTAAGCCGTATGATAAAAAAATCCATATAGAAGATCTTAACAATTTAAATGAAATAAAAGAAAATATATCAAGAACAGCATTTACTTTTAGCGGCCAAGGGATATTAATAAATCGAGAAAATACGAGCGGAATTTTAGTTCGATCTTATAGTCAAGACGGTATTGATAAAATAGATTTGATTAGAGAAGGTATCATAGATGGATCTTTAAAATCATTTAAAAAAGACACGGTTTCTATAGGAAAAGAATTAGCAATATCTCTAGGTTTAATAGTTGGAGATGAAATTACATTAATGTCGACATCAAATCTTCAAACGCCATTTGGAAATCTTCCTTTGCAAGAAAAATTTGTAGTTTCATCAGTTTTTAGTACTGGACTAGCAGAATTTGATCAAAACGTTATTTTTATGCCATTTGTGAATGCTAATTCTCTTTTTGAATTATCAGACATAGATATTGATTTAGAGATTTTTTTACATAAGCCTGAAAAAGTTGAAGCAATAAAGCAAAAAGTTCAAAAAATATATAGCGACCATTACGTGTACTCATGGGCAGATCTGAATAAATCTTTTTTTGGAGCCCTAAAAGTAGAAAGAAACGTGATGTTTATTATCTTAACACTAATTATAATAGTGGCAGCTTTTAATATAATCTCGGGTTTGACCATCTTAGTAAAAAACAAAACTAAAGAAATAGCTATTCTTAGAACTTTAGGAATTAGTAAAAATTCAATCGCGAAAATTTTTTTTATTACAGGTTTTACTATAGGGTTGCTAGCTACACTTACTGGGGTAATCTTTGGTATATTATTTTCATATTATATAGAAGACATCAGAATATTAATTACTTCGTTATTCGATATAAGATTATTTCCTGAGGAAGTATATTTTTTAAGTCAAATGCCCTCCGAAATAAACCTAGGATATATATTAATTATTTCTTTTTTCTCATTACTAATTACTTTTTTAGCTACAATTTTTCCATCTTTATCAGCTGCAAAATTAGATCCAATTAATGCTTTAAAATATGAATAATGAAATAATTAAATTATCAAAAATATCAAAAAAATTTACAAGATCTAGCAAAGATGTAATTGTTCTAAAAAATGTTAATTTAGAAATTAATAAAGGTGAATTAGTTTCCCTTACTGGCCCGTCAGGCTCTGGAAAATCTACTTTATTACATATAATAGCTCTATTAGATCAACCTACATCAGGAGAAGTTTTTTTTAAGAAAAAGAATTTTTCTCAATCTAGCGATAATGAAAAAGATTTGGTTAGGAGAGAGGGTATTTCAATAATATATCAACAAAATAACTTGCTAAGTGATTTTACTGCACTTGAAAATGTTATAATACCATTGGTAAATAAAGGCTATTCGTGGTCGGAATCAACAGAGAAAGCAAAAAAAACTTTATCTTTGGTAAATTTATCTAAACGTCTAGACCATTTTCCAAGTGAATTATCTGGTGGAGAACAACAAAGAGTCGCTGTAGCTCGCGCAATAATTACTGAACCTGATTTAATTTTAGCTGATGAACCAACAGGTAGTTTAGATAGCAATACTGCTGATGAAATATTTTCCTTATTTTTAAAACTTAAATCTAAAAATAGAGCAATACTTTATGCAACTCATAATAGAGAATTATCAAATAGAGCAGACTATAAGTTAAATATTTTAGATGGTAATATAACTAGGAAAAATGAATGAAGTTATTAAGAAAGAATTTAATCATCTAAAAATTCACACCCAGTATTCCATTTGCGAAGGCGCCTTAAGAACACACGATCTTGCAAAATATTGTAAGGAAAATCGAATAAAAGCGGTAGGTTTATGTGATTCAAATAATTTATGTGGTGCATTAGAATTTTCTGAATTAATAGCCAAATCTAAAACTCAACCGATTATAGGAACTCAGATTAATATTAAATATAAAGATCACACGGGCAAAATACCTTTATTTGCCAAAAATTTAGAGGGTTATAAGAATTTAATTAAGCTATCTTCAAAATCCTTTTTAGAAATAAAAGATGATGAAGAGCCTCATTGCACGATTGAAGACTTAGAATCAAATTATAATGGATTAATTTTATTATCAGGAACCTTTGATGGATTAATAGGGAAATTATTTTTTAAAAATTTGACAGATGAAATTTTTATATTATGTAAAAAATTTTATAACTTTTTTAAAGATAATTTTTATATTGAAATTCAAAGACATAATGATGATGGCGAAAAATTATTTGAGAAATTTATACTTAATGTTTCAGAAAAATTATCAATACCAATAATAGCTACACACGAAGTATTTTATCTCGATAAAAATATGCACGAGGCTCACGATGCATATCTTTGTATTGGAGAAAAAACTTATGTGAATGTTAAAGATAGAAGAAAATATACTGATACACACTATTTAAAAACTTCTGATGAAATGTATCAACTTTTTAATGATCTTCCTGAAGCTTTAGAAAATAACGCAAATTTTCCTTTTAGAGTTTCTTATAGACCAAAAAATTCCCTACCGGTTCTTCCCAATATTCAAACCAGTAAAGTCAAAAATGTAGATGATTTATTATTTAAAGATTCATTTGAGGGGTTAAAAGAAAAACTAAAAGAATATGTCATTCCATACTCTTCTGAAAAAAATAAAGAAGATCTTACAAAACAATACAAGGAGAGACTTAATCATGAAATCAGTATTATCTCTAAGATGAAATATGCTAGTTATTTCTTAATTGTTGCCGATTATATTAAATGGGCAAAAAAAAATGATATACCAGTTGGACCAGGAAGAGGATCTGGCGCAGGTTCTTTGGTCGCTTGGGCTCTTTCTATTACTGATATTGATCCAATTAAGTTTGATTTAATTTTTGAAAGATTTTTAAATCCTGACAGAATTTCAATGCCAGATTTTGATATAGACTTCTGCGAGGAGAAAAGAGATAGAGTTTTAGAATATTTAAAAACAAAATATGGAAAAGGTGTAGCCCACATTATTACTTTTGGAAAATTAAAAGCAAGAATGGCATTTAGAGATATAGGTAGAGTTTTAGGTTTACCCTATGGTTATGTAGATACATTATGTAAAATGATTCCGTTTGATCCTTCAAGACCTTTATCTTTAGAAAAAGCTATAGCTCAGGAACCAAGAATTAGAAAAGAAGAGGAAAAAGATCCTAGAGTAAAAAAACTTGTTGAAATTTCAAAAAAATTAGAAGGCTTAAATAGAAACATGGCGACACATGCTGCTGGAGTTGTTATTCCAGAAGAAAAATTAGCTGAATTTGTTCCCTTATATAAAGATTCCTCGTCCAATTCACTTCTTCCATCAACTCAATTCGATATGTATGCCTCTGAAAATGCTGGTCTTGTAAAATTTGACCTACTTGGTTTGAAAACTTTAACAGTAATCAATAAAACAATATCTTTTCTTAAA
This sequence comes from uncultured Pelagibacteraceae bacterium, assembly GCA_902607735.1. GTDB lineage: Bacteria > Pseudomonadota > Alphaproteobacteria > Pelagibacterales > Pelagibacteraceae > AG-414-E02. The sequence goes on from CACLLG010000007.1 coordinate 17,195, forward strand.
AAAAAAAATATAAAGTTAGATATTAATAAAATTAAATTGGATGATGCGAATATTTTTAACCTATTAAGTTCAGGACATACAGTAGGCTTATTTCAGCTAGAAAGTGCTGGAATGAGAGATGCTTTAGTTAATATGAAGCCAAATAAGTTTGAAGATATTATTGCACTAGTTGCTTTATACAGACCTGGACCTATGAGCAATATACCTATTTATAATCAGTGTAAACACGGTGATAAAGAACCTGACTATTTAGATCCAAAACTTAAAAAGATTTTAGAACCAACATATGGGGTAATTATTTATCAAGAGCAAGTTATGCAGATAGCTCAAGAGTTATCAGGATTTTCAGCTGGCGAAGCTGATATTTTAAGAAGAGCTATGGGAAAAAAGAAAAGGGCAGAATTAGAAAAGCAAAAAGAAGGATTTGTAAGTGGAGCTATAAAAAATGGAATAAGTAAGGAAAAAGCAAATTTTATATTTAAAAAAATTGAACCATTTGCTGAATATGGGTTTAACAAAAGTCATGCTGCTGCATACGCTATGATTGCATATCAAACAGCATATTTAAAAACTTACTATCCTAACGAATTTATTGCAGCTTCAATGTCAAATGAATTATCTAATACAGATAAATTAAGTGAATTTTATGAAGAGTTAAAAAGATTAAAGATAAAAATTCAACAGCCTTGTATTAATGAATGCTTTGCTGAATTCATCCCTAAAGAAGGAACTTTATTTTATGCTTTAGGAGCAATTAAAAATGTTGGATTTGAGTCTATATCACAAGTCGTTGAAGAAAGAATGAAAAATGGAAAATTTAAGTCTATTAGTGATTTTATAAATAGGGTAAATCCAAAAAATATAAATAAACTTCAACTAGAAGGGTTAGTTAAGGCCGGTGCCTTTGATAGCATTTTTACAAATAGAAAAGTACTGTATGAAAATATATCAAATATTATTCAAAATTCTAAAAATTTATATGAAAACAAAATACAAAATCAATCAAGTCTATTTTCGGACGAAAATCAGAAAGTTTCATACCTGATACAAGAAAAAAATTCATCTAATTGGTTAAACAATCAAACATTGTCTAAAGAATTAGAATCAGTTGGGTTTTATTTATCAAATCATCCTTTGGAGGATTATAAAGATGCTTTAGATCAATATAGAACAAAGTCGTTTAAAGATTTTGAAGAGAGCATTGACTCTGAGAGTTTTATAGCAGGAACTGTTATGTCAATTAAAGAAAAGAAAACAGCAAAAGGAACTCCATTTGCAATTATAAAATTTAGTGATCAGAGTAAAGTTTTTGAGCTTTTTATCTTTTCTGAGATTTTAGAAAAAAACAGGGAACATTTAATAGTTGGAAAATCTTTTTTATTAACAGTGATTAAAGATAGAGAACACCAAGAAAATCGATTTAGAAGAATAAATGTTAGAAAAATATTGAGCTTAGATAATATTGTTAAAATGAACTATCCTAACGTTGAGATTCAGATATATAGCACTGATAATCTAGAAAAATTATATGAAATTATTAAAGAGAGAGGAAATTCCAAAATTAAAATTAGCATTACAAATGATGATAAAAATTATTTATTTGAATTAAAGGATAAGAGAAAATTTGACTATGAAACTTTAAAATACTTAAATAAAGAAGATTTTATAAAGAAAATAAGCCTTTAATTCATATTGAACTTTAACCATATAAATTGTAGAACACAGGCTTAAATACGCACACAATTTTCGGTTGAGAAACCTCCGGTCCTTAAATGGAAAAAGTTGTGGTGGAATAACCGGGAAACTATGAAATTACCAAGTGTTACAATAAAAAATTTATTAGAAGCTGGAGTTCATTTAGGACATAAAACTTTTAGATGGAATCCAAAAATGAGCAAATTTATTTTTGGTTCAAAAGACTCAATACATATTATTGATCTAGTGCAAACTCTTGAAATGACAAATGCAGCTTTACTCCAAATTCATAAATGTATTGTATTAGGAGGTAAAATTTTATTTGTCTCTACAAAAAAACAAGCAGCAGATAGTATTGCAAATCTGGCTCAAGAAACATCACAATATTATGTTAATCACAGATGGCTCGGTGGAATGCTGACGAACTGGAAAACCATATCTAACTCGATTAAACGTTATAAAAAACTTTCAATAGATTTGAAGAAGGAAAATACGGGTTTTACAAAAAAAGAAATACTAAAAATGAATATACAAAGAGATAAGCTAGAAAGATCTCTAGGAGGTATTGCTGATATGGAGAAAGTTCCTGATATGATTTTTGTAATAGATACAAATATTGAAGAACTAGCAGTAAAAGAAGCTCTAAAGTTAAATATTCCCATAGTTGCCATAGTCGATACAAATTCTGATCCAGTAGGAATAGATTACCCAATACCAGGAAATGATGATGCAAGGAGAGCGATAAATTTATACTGTGATCTAATAAGACAAACAATTTTAGATGCACAAAAAAATATAACTAAAACTGATAAAGGTGATTCAGATATTGAAATAAAAAAACAAGAAATAAAAAGTCAAGAAGTTAAGAAACAAGAACCAAAAAAAAATAAAAAAGAAAAAGCTAAAGCAATAAAAAAAATTTCTAAATCAATTATTTCAAAGGTCAAGTCTTTAGGCGCTAAAAAATCAAAATAATAATTTTATATGTCTCAAGGAGAAACATTAGACAAAGTTAAAAAGTTGAGAGAACTTACAGGAGTAGGGTTCAAAGATTGTAAAAATGCAATAGATGAAAATAATGGAGATATAGAAAAATCTATCGAATTTTTAAGAAAAAAGGGAATAGCAAAAGCAAGTAAGAAAATGCAGAGAGTAGCTGCTGACGGTTTAATATGTATTTATGAAAAAGATAACAAATTTTCAATAGTAGAAGTCAATAGTGAGACAGATTTCGTAGCAAAAAATGATCAATTTATAAAATTTGTTGAAGAAATATCAAAATTAGCTTTCTTAAATTCTGGAAAAATTGAAAGTATATTATCATCAAAAATGGAAAATAAAAAAAATGTTAAAGACAATTTAGTTTCTTTAATATCAAAAATTGGAGAAAAAATTACTTTACGAAGAAGTGATTTTATTGAATCAAATAAATATATAAATTTTTCATATACTCATTCAGCATTAAAAAAAAATATAGGAAAAATTGGAGTTCTTTTAAGTTTTGAAACTAATAAAAAAAAGGACGAATTATTAGAATTTGGTAAACATTTAGCTATGCATATAGCTGCATCATCACCTTTGTCTATAGACAGTAAGGACTTAGATCAGAATATATTAAAAAAGGAGAAAGAAATAATAAGAGAGGAATTGAAAAATACTGGAAAGGATAATAAAATTATAGATAAGATAGCAATTGGAAAATTAAATAAGTTTATTGCTGAAAATACTCTTTTAAACCAAGAGTGGATTTTGGAGCCAAAGAAAAAGGTAAAAGATATCTTAAAAGAAATAGCTGGCAAAGGTGAAATAAAAATTAAGAAATATATACGATTTAAAGTAGGGGAAGGAATTTAGATATTGTGAGTACAGAGGAAATAATAAACAATTGTAATTCTAAGATGAAGAAAGCTTTTGAAGTTTTTAACCACGATCTAAATTCTTTAAGAACAGGGCGCGCTAATGCATCCATGCTGGATATTATTAAAGTAGATGTTTATGGACAAAAAATGGCTATAAATCAGCTGGCTACTATAACTACCCCAGAAGCAAGACTCCTTAATGTTCAAGTTTGGGATCAAAATAATGTAGCGTTGATAGATTCGGCAATTAAAAAATCTAATCTTGGTATCAACCCACAAATTGATGGGCAACTAATGAGAATTCCAGTTCCAAGTCTTAATGAAGAGAGAAGAAGTGAGCTTAAAAAAATAATGGGAGGATTAGCTGAAAAAGCAAAAATATCTATAAGAAACATTAGACGCGAAGCAAATGATAAATTAAAAAAAAATCTTAAGGATAAAGAAATAGGAGAGGACGAAAGTAAAAATTCAGAGAAAAAAATTCAAAACATAACAGATAAGCAAATTTCAGAATTAGAAAAAAAATTGGCAGAAAAAGAAAAAGAAATAATGACAGTATGAACAAATTAAACCATGTCGCTATAATTATGGATGGTAATGGGCGATGGGGTTTGAAAAAGAAAAATTCAAGAAATTATGGTCATTTAAAAGGCTTAAAAACTGTAGAAAGGATAATTAAATTTTCTGCATATAAAAAAATTCCTTTTTTAACACTTTATACATTTTCAACAGAGAATTGGAAAAGACCAGAAAAAGAAGTAAATTTTCTTTTTGACTTAATTAGAAATACGCTAAAGAAAAATTTAAAAAAAATAATTAAACAAGAATTTAAAATAAGAATTATAGGAAATAAGAAGGGTTTGCCCAAAGATATAAATAAAACTATAAAATTAATAGAAAACAGGACATCTAAAAATAAGGTAATTACCATAAATCTTGCTTTAAATTATGGCTCTAAGGAAGAGATTATTAACGCATGTAAAGTATTTAATTCTAAAAAACAAAAATTGACCATTGATAATTTTGAAAAAAAACTCTACACAAAAAACATACCAAATCCGGACATTTTAATTAGGACTGGTGGAACTAGAAGACTAAGTAATTTTTTATTATGGCAACTAGCATATACTGAAATTTTTTTTGTAGAGAAATTATGGCCAGATTTTAATGAAAGTGATTATAATAAAATTATAAGTAAGTTTTATAAAATAAAGAGAAATTTTGGTAAAATATGACTAATTTGCAAAAAAGAGTTTTAACGTCGATCGTTATCTTGCCCCTATCTTTTTTCTTTCTTCTGAAAGGCGGCTATTATTTATTATTTTTTTTAATGTCGATTTTTTTCATAGCAAATTATGAATTATTTTCAGTTTTTAACAAGAGATCTACAATATTATTTCTTGACCTAATATTGATTTTGTCCCTTTTTTCAATTTATTATCTTGCTGAACATACGAAAGATGCTTCATTTTATATTTTATTATGGGTGATAATTCTCTGTATATGCTCTGACGTAGGAGGCTATGTTTTTGGAAAAATTTTTAAATGGAAAAAATTAACTAAAATTAGCCCAAAGAAGACCTTATCAGGAGTTTTTGGTTCATTTATATTTTCGCTGTTTTCTATATTAATTGCTGATGCGCTTTCATCAAAAATAGTATGGTTTGATTCCACAGAAAAAACATTTTTAAATTTTCTTGATCCAAAATTTTTCTTTTTAGCAATAATTTTATCTTTAGTAGCCCAAGCTGGAGATTTAACAATTTCCTATTTTAAAAGATTAGAAAAAGTTAAAGATATAGGAAAAATATTACCTGGGCATGGTGGAATTTTTGATCGTATTGATGGTTTGATGTTTGTGGTTATTATAACATTTATTCTTTATAATTTAAAATTTATACCATAATGAAAAAGAAAATCGCAATACTTGGATCAACTGGTTCAATAGGCAGAGCTACACTTGAAGTAATAAAGAAAGATATAAAAAATTTTGATATAATTTTATTGTCTGCAAATAATAATTATAAAAAACTTATTGAGCAAGCTAAAGAATTTAAAGTTAAAAATGTTTTAGTAAAAAATAAAATTTTTTTTAAAAGAATAAAAAATTCATTACAAAATCAAAAAACAAAAGTTTACTCAGGTGATGTTTCTATAAAGGATATAATTTCCAGAAAAATTGATTTTACTATGTCTGCTATAGTAGGTTTAGCAGGATTACAACCAACAATTGATGCAATAAAAATTAGCAAAACTGTAGCTATAGCAAATAAGGAAAGTATTATTTGTGCTTGGCATATTTTATCAAAGATTAAAAAAAAATATAAAACAGAAATTCTTCCTGTTGATTCTGAACACTTTTCAATTTTTGAACTTACCAAAAGAGTTTCTAATGATGAAGTTGAAGAAATAATTATCACTGCTTCTGGAGGACCTTTTTTAAATAGTTCTAAAAAGAAATTAAATTTTGTTAAACCCACAGAAGCAATTAATCATCCAAATTGGAAAATGGGAAAAAAAATCTCAGTCGATTCTGCTAATATGATGAATAAAGTTTTTGAATTAATAGAAGCGTATAAATTTTTTGGATTTGAAAGAAAAAAATATAAAATTTTAATTCATCCACAATCTTATGTTCATTCTATAATAAGATTCAAAAGCGGTTTGATTAAAATGATAATGTATAATCCTGACATGAAAATACCTATATCTAATATATTATATAATAAAAAGAATCAGCATTTTAATAAATCCCAAATTGATATTAGAATTTTAAATAAATTGACTTTTCATGAAGTAAACACAAAGAGTTTTCCATCTATAAAATTGATAAACAAATGTTTTACTTCAGGTTTCTCAACCCCAATAATAGTTAATGCATCAAACGAGGTTCTTGTTAATTTGTTTTTAGAAAAAAAAATAGCTTTTTTAGATATAGTTAAAACAATAAATAAGATTTTTAATGACAAAGAGTTTAAAAAATATGCTAGAAGGAAGGCAGCATCATTAAAGGACATCAAAATTATAGATAATTGGGCCAGATTGAAAACAAATAATATGTGTGTAAGATAGGATTTATGATTAATTTGAAAAAATATTTTATTCAAATCATTTTATTTTTAGTTTTTTTTACTATCAGTTCTCATGCTGAGATAGTTAAAAAGGTAGAAATTACAGGTAATGAAAGAATTTCCAATGAAACAATAATAATTTTTGGAGATGTTACTTTGGGGAAAGATTATAAAAAGTCCGACATTAATCTTTTAATAAAGAAACTTTATGAAACAACTTTTTTTTCAAACATTTCAGTAGATTTAATAAATAATAAGCTAAACATTATAGTAGCAGAGAATCCAATTATTAATTCAATAGTATTAGAAGGTGAAAAAGCAAATAAATTTAAAGAAAAAATTAAAGAAATAGCATCACTTAAAGAAAAAGGTTCTTTCTTAGAACACAGAGTTAAAAATGATGTTAATTTAATAAAATCATTTTATAGCGCTTTAGGTTATTATTTTGTGAAAATTGATGCTGATATAGAAAAATTAATAAAAAATAAAGTAAATATTGTTTATAGGATTGACAAAGGGGAGAAAGCTAAAATTGCAAAAATATATTTTCTAGGTGATAAAAAAATTAGAGAAAAAAAATTAAGAGATATTATTACATCACAAGAAGATAGATTTTGGAAATTTATTTCTAGAACTGTATATTTAAACAAAGAGAGGATTGAGTTAGATAAAAGATTATTAAAAAGTTATTATAGAAATAAAGGCTTTTACGAGGTTGATGTAAAATCTACAAATGTTGAATATTCAGAAGGATTGGGTTTCGTTTTAACTTACAATATTAATGCTGGACCAAGATATAAATTTAAAAAAGTATTTGCCGATGTTTCTGATAATTTGGATAAAGAAGCATTTCTTTCTTTAGAGAGTGAATTTAATAAATTAGTTGGAAATTATTATTCGCAAAGGAAATTAAATTCTGTATTACAAAAAATTGATAAGTTAAGTGAACAAAAAGAACTACAATTTATTAATCATAGTGTTTTGGAAACGTTGGATGAGGATGGTGTTGAAGTAAAAATTAATATTTATGAAGGAGAAAAAATTATAATTGAGAGAATAAATATAGTTGGAAATTCAGTTACCAATGATTCTGTAATCAGAAGTGAACTTCTTGTAGACGAAGGTGATCCATTCAGTCCACTTTTAGTTAATAAATCAGTTAATGAAATTAAAGCTAGAAATATATTTGGAAACGTTGAACATAAAGTTTTAGCTGGTTCTTCCGATGATCTTAAAATATTGGAAATTAGTGTAGAGGAAAAAGCTACTGGTGAAATTATGGCTGGAGCTGGAATAGGTACTGATGGTACAAGTTTTCAATTTATGGTAAGTGAGAATAATTGGTTAGGAAGAGGAATTAAACTAGAATCTAATTTAAATCTCTCTCAAGATAAAGTGAGTGGAGCAATCTTGGTAATTAATCCAAATTATAATTATACTGATAATTCAGTTAAAGTTGGTTTAGATGTTTCATCTACAGATAGGTCAACTTCATCAGGTTATAGTAGTTCAAAAACAGGATTTGAATTTGGAACTACTTTTGAACAATATGAAGATCTATTTATATCACCAGAAATTACATTGGCATTTGAAGATATAGAAGTTGACGACACTGCATCTACAGCAATTAAAAATATGGAAGGATCATTTTTTAATACTGACATAGGATATGCTGTTACATTAGATAAAAGAAATCAATCTTTTAAACCTACCCAAGGATATAAAACGAGATTTGGGCAGTCATTACCAATAATCCAAGATTCATCATCGATAATGAATATGTTTGATACAAGTGTATATCACGATTTTTCTGACGATCTAATTGGTTCATTCAAAATATATGCTCAGACTATAAATGGTGTAGATGATGATGTCAGATTGACTAGTAGACTATTTATACCTCGAAGAAAATTACGGGGATTTAATACATATAGAACAGGACCAAAAGATGGAGATGATTATATAGGAGGAAACTATGTGACGGCAGCAAGCGCAGAAGCACAATTGCCAAACCTTTTACCAGAATCTTATAGAACCGATTTTAGTTTATTTTTTGATGCAGCAAATGTTTGGGCAGTTGATTATAGCAATGATATAGACGAAACTAATAAGATTAGATCTTCCATAGGAATAAGTGCTAATGTTTTTACAACAATTGGCCCTTTAAGCTTTACAGCAGCACAAGATATTACCAAAGCCACCTCCGACGAAACTGAATCCTTTAACTTTAGACTTGGTACCTCGTTTTAATGAAATATTTAGTAAAATTTGTTGTAGTTACTTTTTTAGTATTAATTTGTACAAACACTTTTGCTGAACAAAAAGTAGTTATATTGGATTTAAAATACGTTTTAAATAACAGTAAAGCAGGAAAGGGTGCGCAGGATTTTTTAAAAAAGTCGTTCGAGGATAGTGCAAAAAAGTTTACAAATATGGAAAAAGCATTGAAGAAAGAAGAGAATGATTTGTTAACAAAAAAGACGGTCTTAAGTAAAGAAGAATATACTAAAAAGAGTGATGAATTAAGAAAAAAAGTAATAGACTATCAATCACAAAGAAGAGCATCACTAGATAAAATTTCTACGCAAAGAGCTGAATCAAGAGAAATGCTTATTAAAAATATAGAACCTTTACTTAATGCCTATGTTAAAGAAAACAATATTTCTATAGTGATTGAGAAAAAAGGAACACTAGCTGGTAATCCAGAACACGATATTACTCAAATTATTGTTGAAAAGTTGAATAAGGAACTTCCTTCACTAAATTTAAAGTAAAATGTCTAAAAATCATTTTTTTGAAAAAAAGGGACCTTTCCCTTTGAAAGAATTAATTAAGGTTATTGGTTATACAGGTAAAAAGACTTATGAAAATGATTTTAAAATATTTGGCATTGAATCACTAAAAAATGCTGATAAAAATGATATGACTTTTTTAAATTCAAGTAAATATCAAGAAATATCTCTAAAAACAAAAGCAGCTGCTTGCATTACTTTACCAAACTTTTCAAAATTTCTTCCAGAAAAATGTATAAAATTAGATGTTAAAAATGTTTTATTTTCAGTTACTCAAGCATTAAAAATGTTTTATCCAGATGCTGATGTTGATGTACTAGATGAAAATTTATCATACTCTGATGACGTAAAAAAATTATACCCTGATGTTAAATTTGGAAAAAATGTTTTGATCGGAGAAAATGTTTTGATTGGTAAACATTCTAGAATTGCAAGTAACTCAATAATCGAAAGTAATGTTTGTATAGGTGAAAACTGTATAATTGGTTCTTTTGTTATGATTAGAAATTCTTTAATTTCAAAGAATGTTTATATTCAAGATGGATCAAAAATTGGTGTAAAAGGTTTTGGTTTTATACCTAATAAAAATAAAAATATTAGAACTCCTCACATTGGTAAAGTTATATTAGAAGAAGGTGTGGAAATAGGAGCTAACAGCACTATAGATAGAGGTTCGCTTGCTGATACAGTTATTGGAAAAAATACCTTTATAGATAATCAAGTACATATAGCACACAATGTACAAATAGGAAAAAATTGTATGATTGCTGGTCAAGTAGGTTTTGCTGGAAGTTGCACTCTTGGTGATAATGTAATTATAGGAGGTCAGGCTGGAATATCTGGTCACCTTAAAATAGGAAATAATGTAAAAATAGGAGGAGGTAGCGGAGTAATAAATGATATATATGATAACCAACAAGTAATGGGCTATCCTGCGGTTCCTTTAAAAAATTTTGTTAGACAAAGAAAAAAAAATGAAAAATAATTCAATTGATAGAAACAAAATAGAAAGTTTATTGCCTCATAGAGAGCCTATGTTATTAGTTGATAGGTTAATAAATATTGTTCATTTGAAATCTGCTACAGCTATAGTAAATGTAAGAAAAAATTCGTTTTTTGTTCAAGGACATTTTCCCGGCCAACCAGTTATGCCAGGCGTTCTTATCGTTGAAGCTTTTGGGCAGGCAGCCGCAGCCTTAACAGCCTATGGTATTAATCCTAAAGAGTATGAAAATAAATTAGTTTATTTAATGAGCGTTGAAAAGGCACGATTCAGAAATCCAGTTTTACCAGACTGTGAACTTTGTTTACATATAGAAGCAGTTAGATCGCATGGTCGTGTATGGAAGTATAAAGGAATAGCGAAAGTAAAAGAAAAAGTTATGGCTGACGCTGAATGGACAGCAACTATTGTTGAAAGGAATAAATGATACACAATACAAGTGTTATAGATAAGAAAGCAAAAATTGGTGAAGAAGTAAAAATCGGACCTTTTTGCTATGTAGGTCCTAAAGTTCAAATTGAGCATGGTGTTGAATTAATTTCTAATATTCATATAGAAGGAGATACCAGAATAGGAAAGGGGACCAAAATTTTCCCTTTTGCTAGCATCGGTACAATGCCTCAAGATTTAAAATATAAAGGTGAATCAACCAGTCTTGAAATTGGTGAAAATAATATAATTAGAGAATATGTAACTATAAATCCAGGGACTAAGGGAGGGGGTGGAAAAACAGTTATAGGAAATAACTGTCTACTAATGATTTCATCTCATGTAGCACATGACTGTCATATAGGAAATGATGTAGTTATTGCAAACAATGTTCCTCTAGGGGGGCATGTTACGATTGAAGATTCCGTGGTAATTGGAGGAAATTCTGCAGTTCAACAATTCACAAGAATCGGTAGGCTTGCAATGATAGGAGGGATGACCGGGGTATTAAAAGATGTCATTCCCTTTGGTTTATCTTTTGGTAACAGAAATTATTTAAGAGGTATTAATTTGATAGGTTTAAAAAGAAAAAAATATGATAACAAAAAAATAATGGAACTTGATTCAGCATTTAAAAAAATATTTTCATCAAAAAATCTTCATGAAAATTTAAGTAAAATTAACGGAGAATATAAAGGAAACGATCTAGTTGCTGAGGTCACGAATTTTATATCAAGAGATAAAAAAAGACCTATTTGCACACCGATTTCTGAATAATGATTGGTTTAATATTTGGTGAAACACATTTTCCAATTCAAATTTTAAAAAAAGTAAAAAAAAGAAATCTAAAATATTTAATAATTGACCTAACAAAGGGTAGATTTAATAAAGATAAACAGTCTTATAATGTATCTATTGGTCAATTCGGTAAAATAATTAAAATACTTAAAGAAAATAAATGTAAGAAGGTATTATTTGCTGGAAAAGTTAAAAAACCAAATTTTTCTAAGCTTAAATTAGATCTTAAAGGCATTTATTATATTTCAAGAATTATAAAAAGTTCTAGGCTTGGGGATGTAGCAATATTAAAAGAAATAATAAAAATACTAAAACAAGAGAGAATTAGCACTATAAGTTCAGTAGCTTTTAATCCAGAGCTAACTTTAACAAAAGGAAACTATTCAAGAGTAAGCCCTAATAAAGAAGATAAAATTGATATTAAAAAAGCAATAACAACATTAAGTAGATTAGGTAAATATAATTTTAGTCAAGGTGTCGTTGTTAGAAATAAAAAAGTAGTTGCTATCGAAGGGAGGGCTGGTACCCAAAAAATGCTTAGGAGATGCAAGAGTAAAAAATTTAGAAATAAAGGTGTTTTAGTTAAATTTCCTAAGAAAAAGCAAGATTTAAGAATAGATTTACCTACTGCGGGATTAAAAACATTAACTCAGTGTAAATCAGCAGGACTAAAAGGAATAGTCTTAAAGAGTAAACAAAATATTTTACTAGAAAAAAAGAAATGTATTAGTTTCGCCAATAAAAACAAAATGTTTATTAATGTAAAATGAAAAAAATGTTTGTATTAACCGGCGAACCATCAGGTGATAAATTAGCTTCAAAAGTAATTATTCAACTTAAAAATTCAAGATCTGACATTGAATATATGTCTGTCGGAGGAGATCATTTAAAAGCGCTGGGAATTAAATCACTTTATGATCTAAATGAAATTACTTATCTAGGATTTACAAGAGTTTTATTAAATATTTTTAAAATCAAGAGAAAAATAAAAGAAACTGTAAAAGAAATTATCAAATTTCAACCTGATATACTATTTTCTGTAGACAGTCCTGATTTTACCTTACGTGTAGCCAAAGAAGTAAAAAAAAAGAATCCAGATATAAAAACAATTCATTTTGTGGCACCACAGGTTTGGGTCTGGAGAGAGCATAGAGTTAAACATCTCAAATCCTTTTTAGATCACGTCTTATTATTGTTTCCTTTTGAAAAGAAATATTTTGATAAAGAGGGTATTCAATCAACTTTTACTGGCCATCCCTTGTTGGAACGACAGAACAAAAGTAAAGTTGATATTAGTCAAATTATTAAAGATAAAAAAAAGATCTTTTCTATTTATCCAGGAAGCAGATTATCTGAAATTAATGTTTTAACTCCAATTTTATTCGAATTTATTGAAAAGATGAATGAGAAATATAAAGATTTATTTTTCATTTTTCATTGCACCGCTGAATACGTTCAATTAATACAAAATCTTTTACTTAAAGAGAGGTTTAAAAATTGTGGTGCTATAGGGGATGAAAAAATAAAATCTCATATACTTAAATCGTCTATGTTTGCTGTAGCAAAATCAGGAACAATCTCCTTAGAAATTTGCAATGAAAAAATACCATCAATAATTATCTATAAAATGGGAATTATTAATTTTTTTATTGTTAAAATGTTAGCGAAAGTTAAATTTGCAAATATTATTAATATAGCAGCTGATGAAGAAATAATTCCTGAATTATTGCAAAGTAGTTGTAATTCAACAAATATTTATAATACCGTTGATAAACTTTTAAGTGATAAGCATGCTTTAGAGAATCAAGTAAAGAAATCTCAGGAAATTATTAGTAATTTTAAAACTGAAAAATCTTCTGAAATTGCAAGTTCGGTTATAGAAAGCTATTTCTAATTTTTAAGCCTTTTAATGACCACGTCTTTGTTAAGTGAAAGAATAATATTGTAGATACCGGGGCCAAATCTAGATCCTGTTAAAACAATCCTTAAGGGTTGTCCCACACCTTTAAAATTTGTTTTGTGTTTATCGATTAATCCATTAACAGTTTTTTCGAGATTTTCTTTGCTTATTTTTGACATTTTTTCGAATTCATTAAGAAAATCTCTTACAATATTTTTCGAGGAATTATCTAAAAGTTTAGAATCTTCTGACGATACCTGAATATTATCTTGAAGGATGTACTTAGAGTTTTGATAAATATCCTCAAGTGTTTTTGCTTTATTTTTTAAGAAATTCATCGATTTTATAAGAGATTCTTCCTTAGATGAATCAATATTTTTTTTATATTTTTGAGAATAAATTTTTAAAAATTTAAATAGATTTTTCTCATCCATGTGTTTAATATAGTGTTCGTTTAGAGAAAGTATTCTAGACATATCTAGCTTTGATGGTGATTTTCCAACACCTTTTAAATTAAAAAGCTTGATACTTTCATCAAGACTAAAAATTTCCTTATCTTTATGGCTCCAACCTAGACGTAAAAGATAATTTCTTAATGCATCAGACAAAATTCCAATCTTTATATAATCATCTATAGTTGAAGCTTTATCTCTTTTAGAAAGCTTAGATCCTTTCTCGCTATGAATAAGTGGTATATGAGCAAATTCTGGTACATTCCATTTCATTGCTTCGTAGATTTGTTTTTGTTTGAAGGTATTTATTTTGTGATCATCACCTCTTATTACATGTGTTATCTTCATTAGATGATCGTCAACTACGGCAGATAATTGATATGTTGGAGAACCATCTTGCCGCAAAATAATAAAATCTTCGATAATCGAATTTGCAATGTTAATTTCACCTTGAACAAGATCTTTAACAACAGAGTTACCAGAAATTTTACTTTTAAACCTAATTGCTGGTTTTATATTTTGTGGAATTTCAAGATCTTTAGGGTCCCTCCATTTTTTATTGTATACATAGGCTATCCCTTTTTTCTTACATTTTTCTTTTTGTTCTTTAATTTCTTCTTCAGAGCAATAACATTTATAAGCGAATCCATTTTTTAAAAGTTCTTCAGCAATTTCCTTATGTTTGTTTATATTTTTTGACTGTATGTATTCTTTATCATCATGGTTTATTCCAATCCAATTAAGAGAGTCTATAATTTGTTTTTTATATTGTTCTTTAGATCTTTCTTTATCAGTATCTTCAATTCTTAAGTAAAATTTTCCTTTATTATTTTTTGCAAATAACCAATTAAAAAGTGCTGTTCTTACACCACCAATATGTAGGGGGCCAGTAGGAGATGGAGCAAATCTTGTTGCTACTGAACTCATAAATTATTATTAGACTATTTTATTGGAAGTTTCTATACAAAGATACAAGAACACCTTGAACTTTTACTCTATCAGGTCCAAAAATTTTAGTTTCATATCTTTGATTTGCACTTTCGAGAGCTATTACTTTACCTTTTTTTCTTATTCTTTTAAGCATGGCTTCATGGTCATCAATTAAAGCAACAACTATTTGACCATTATTAGCAGTATTGGCTTTTTTAACAATTACAGTATCACCATCATT
>CACLLG010000008.1 GCA_902607735.1 uncultured Pelagibacteraceae bacterium
AACAAATAAGAAATGTTAATATGATTAATATTTTTTTTACCATGACTTCTCTTTCTTCTGTTGGCTCAATTCAAATCTTATTTGATTTAGAACTGCGTCCATAAGAACAAAAAAGGCTTGATTTACTTCTTGTTCAAAAACCTTTTTTTGACACCCAGAATCACATTGAGTTAAAATATGTGAAAGTGTTTGTTTATAATACTCGTTAGACTTACCAAACGCGTGCACAGAAAACGTGAGAAAAAATATAAAGATTAATAGCTTAATCACTCGCATGCTATTTATGTAGTGTTAAAATTCATAATAATATAGTGAAATAAGAACAAGTATTTTTCACTTAATATTTGATATACTAAAGCACAAAATATTATGACAAAACTTAGAAAACCACTTTCAATTGAATTTGTTTTAAGTCAAGCACTTACAAAACTGAATGAAAATGAAGTTAAAAACTCTACTGGAAAGACAATATCACATTTTAGAAAATGTGGAGATGCCGATGATAAAGATCATAACATCAGTTTTTCCGATGCTATTAAATTAGATATTCTCCTTCAACAAAGGAAATTAGGAACACCTCTTCTCGATTATTTTAATTTGAAACTTGAATACGAACTTAGAAAAATCAACGAATATGAAAATATATCTAATGTTTTAATCAATATTGGGGGTCGTATAGGAAATCTGATGGATATCACTCAAGAAGCAATTGAACCTTCTGGGCCAAAAGGATCTAATATTACCAAGGAAGAAAAACAAAAAATATTTAAAGCAGTTACCGAAGTTGATGAAAAAATAGCCAAATTAAAACTTTCGATAAAATAAGTTTTAATATCAAAAATTTTCAATTAATCTTAGTTTCTAATGCTAAAAATTATATTACAGAGATTTAGGAATAATACAGCTACATTTGGGCTAATAAGTATCATAGGTGGGTTTGTTACGGATGTACTTCAGCCGATTGCTCCCTTTAGTAGCTATATATTCTATGTATCTTCTGTAGCTACTTTAATCATATTTCTTGCTTTTTTATTTAAATCAACTTTAAGAGAGAAATTATCTAATTCATTAGTTTTGGCTTTATCAATTATGATAATAACCGGATCAATCTCATTATTACAAAACTATTCCGATAATGATAAAAAAGGTGTTCTTGCAAGTAATTTTAAAGTATTTGAAAAATTTCAAAATCAATTAGGAATCATTAAAATTCAGATTTCAGAGATAAAAGATGTATCAATTGAAAATTTAGAGGAAACTAAAAAATTATCTGAACAAATAGAGGAAACTAAAAAAGAATTAGGGGAAAAAATCGATCAAATATCTCCTGAAAATAAGTTAGATCAAAGCAAAATGAAACTGCATTATCTTATTCACTTTGCCCATAAAACAATAAGCATATCGTTACAACCAGTCGAAAAGGTAAGAGAATTTTATTTTAGCGAAGATGGAGAGATTTATAATTCTCTTGGCTTTCTAGATGAGTTAGATACAGAAACTGGTTTATATAAACCAAAACGAATATTTGAATTCATTGAGAAATGGTTACCTAAAAAAAAATTTTATGTAAAGTATTTAGATATTAATTCAAATATCAAAGGTCCTTTTGAAATTGAATTAGATTTAGTAAATGAATTAAAAAAATATCAGAAGAAACAAATAAAAAATAATACTAATTGGGTTCAATTTAAGATGAATGCGCACGACGATTATGCCAGCAATTCCTGGAACATAAACCCTTTGTTAATAAATAGGTGTGCATTAAAAAAAATAAAAATAGAATTAGATGATGAATATGAGTTTAAAGCGAAAGGAAAATTTGATTCAGTTTTTATTACATATAAAAGAGTTATGTTTAAAGGAGCAGAACTTGAAATGCCTGACTGTACAAATGAATTGCATAACTATCTTAGACTCAGTTCCTATGCACCTCAAAGCTATTTAGTGTGTTCTACTTATGAAAATGACAAAAATACAACAGCTAGAGAATCATGCAAACTTTCGGAATCAGCTTATTCCATTACTAAGGATTGTGATGAGAAATATAGACCAGATATAGAAAAAACTAAGTTCTGTTTTATTTCTCCTGAAGCGGAAAACAAATTTTTAGGTGATGAAAAAACCCTTTCTAAAATTTTATATTTATTACGATATGAGGAAATGAGATTCTGGCCAGGGGATGGACTTAAAGAAATTAAAATACAAGTAGAATATTATGACGGCGAAACATCAATTTATAAAACTTTCAAGATTGAGAATTTTTAAGCAAAATGTTCACTTTTAAGTATTGTATTACAAATGATCTTAGATATTATTAAAGTTACATGGCTATTGATGAAGTTCAAGAATATTACTTTGCTCATTGTATTTTGCTTGCTTGTTAGCTCCCCAACAAATGTTTTGTATGCAGATGATGCCGTAACTAAGATTTTAGATAAGGCACAAGAATTAGCAGAAAAAAAAAAGATAAAAGGAAAAAATTTAAGTGAATTTATTACTAATAATGTAATTACTGTTGATTATGAAGGCGAGGAGCGATCTTATAAATTCAACACAGATGATACTTATGAAGTGTATGTGGAAGGAAAGATCGTTGAACAAGGAATATGGTCAATTAAGGGACTGACAAAGAAAAGTATTAAACTTACAGGACATCAAGATCTCTACATTCAAATTTATAAAAATAAAGACCGTATTTCAACTCTTACAAATCTGAAGAAAAAAAACGATTCTCAAACCAACCGAAAAATTTTAAAAATTTCTTCTTCAAGTGATTTTGATAAACAACTGGCTCAAATTAAACCTGTGAAAGAAAAAGCATTAGAAGAGAAAACAAAAGAAGAAAAACAAAAAACCTTAGAACAGAAAAAAAAAGAATTAGAAGAAAGAAAACAACGCTTAGCTGAGAAACGAAAAGCATTAGAGAAAAAGAAAGGTAAAATAGAGGCGGGGGAAGAAAAAAAAGAAATTAACAAACAAGTTTTCACTTGGAACTGTGGCAAAAGTGAAGAGCTAAAATGGATAAACTGGCAACTTGATTTAAAAAAAAAACAGTTAACATCTCAATGGGAAAATAAAAATAAAAATAAAAAAGAGGATCAAGTAGCAAGAGTTATATCTACAGGAGATGGCTTTGTTATCGTACAAGATTATAATAAAAGTACATCAGATTGGAATTCAGTCAGCTGGGAATTTAACTATAAAGAATCAGGGACGGTTTTTACTCTTTATAAAAACAATAAATACTATTACGGAGACTGTAAATCTGCATCAACTACAGTTGAAAAACCTAAAAAGAAAAAACCTAAAAAAAGTACTTCGGAACAATTTGTTGCTCTTAAAAATTCAAAATATATCACATTTGATGAATTTAAGTCTCTTTTTGATGGAAATATAATTGAAGTAAAATTCCTATATCCGCCTTTTCAAAATGAATCACTAAAAAACAGGGTCATTTTTAAAGTTGATATGTCTAAATATAAAAATCCAGATTTATATACAGATTTTTATTACTTCACGGGATTCGATTGGCGCATTATAGAAGGCTATCCTGTGCCAATTTTTGTTGCACCAACACCTGATGGTAAAGTAAAAAAGGTGTACTTGTGTGATAGGATTTTAAAAATGGTTTGTGAGCCTGGAGGAATGGTTTTATTCTTCCACCAAATTGGATATGATGAATATCTGACAATTGTATATACAAAACAAGGAGAATATGTGTTTACTCCAACTCCAAAAGTTCTTACGGGAGATATTGCTCATCGAGATAATAGATTAACTTTTAGGGCTCAACAAGATGATAGACCTTATCTGAGCATTACTACTCATCTTGACAATAAAATTATTGATAAAATTGAAAATGACTGCAAAACGGGTTCAGTAAAATGTGAAAGAATTAAATGGTAAAAAACATCTTAGGAATTATGAAGTTTAAGAATATTATTTTGGTTATTGTATTTAGCTTGTTTATTATTCAACCAACAAAGGTTGAATCATCAGATATTGTTACTGATATTCTTGGAACAGCATTGGAACAAAGCCAAAAAGCTAAATTAGAAAGAGAAAAATGGGGCATACCAAAGAAAGATTTAGTAGGATTAAAAAGTAAAGAAATCAAATCATTAGTAACCGGTAATATTATTTTTTCTGAATGGAATGACAACCGGATAATAGGAAGCGCCGAAGATATTTTTTATGAAGATGGAAGTTTCGAAGCTGTTATGTCAGGAAAATTCATTGATAGTGGAAAAAAAACAACGATGAAAGACAAAGGTACTTGGTCTGCAAAACAAGGAAAACTTTGTTTTGATACTATTCAAACTATTGATAATCAAGAATATGAATCTGCTGGCTGTGTAAAAGTTTTAAAATCAAAGACAAATCCAAATGTTTATTTTCTAAGAGCTCATGGAATTCTGCATCAGAAATTTGTTAAAATTATAAGTATTAAAGATAAAATTGAAGAAGAAAGAATAGCTAAAGAAAAAAAAGAAGAAAAAAGACTTGCTGAGGAAGAAAAAAGAGTTGCCGAGGAAGAAAAAAAACTTGCTGAGCAAGAAAAAAAACAACAAGCAGAGGAAAAAAAATTAGAAAAAAAATTGAAACTATTCCCCCAAATATCAGAACTTGAAAAAGCTCAACTTTTTTTAAACAGAGTAGAAGCTTTTATAGCTATTCATCAAGCTGAATTTGATATTGTTGAAATTGCTGAATATTTAAATCTTACAAAACCAATATCTGAGAATGTTTTCGAAGAAAAACAAAAAAATGATTTAGCATCATTTAAAGATTATACCAACAGCTCGTCTCTATTTAGAGATTATTTAGAAGCTCAACACCAAATGGTAATTAATGCACAATTAGAAGAGGTTAATTCTCTTTATTCTGAATTAGAAAGTGCCAAGAGAATGTTGGAGATGTGGTTATCTTCAAATCTCGAACTTACTATAGCAGCAAAACATATTAAAGAAATTAAACTTATGTTAGATAATCCAGAATCTTTAAACCAATTGGAAAAATACAATCAGGTAGTCAAAACATACTTAACAAGCTTAGAAGAAGAAAAAAGTAAACTTGATTTAGAATCAGGTATAGCTAGAACTTATATTGAACGGTTAAAAGAAAAATTAAAAGAAGATATGACATCAGATTTAGCCCCATCGATAATTCAACAAGTGAAACTTTTAGAAGATGCTATTGAGAAAAAAATTATCAAAGATTTGGTTTCTGCAAATAAGCAGACCAAAGATTTTATTTATAAAAGCTGGCTAGAAGCTGAAGAAAAGCAAGCTGAAGAAGAAAGAAAAAAAGAAGAAGAAAGAAAAGCTAAAGAAAGAAAACAAGCTGAAGAAGAAAGAAAAAAAGAAGAAGAAAGAAAAGCTAAAGAAAGAAAAGAACAAGAAAAAAGAGAAGCTAAAGAAAGAGAAGAAGAAAAAGAAAGACGAGCTAAAAGGGTAAATTTAAATTGTACATATATTTTGCCACAAAAAATTCAGAATTTTACGTTTGGTTATGATGGAAAATATTTCTTTTTTGATGGTACACAGATGCAGATAGGAGTAAAAGATTATGGCCCCATGGGTGAAGAAGCGGAAATAATACAAAAAGGAAAAATGAGTTTTGTTGTAGATTTTAAACAATATCTGCCTGGTAGTAAAACTATACCCTTCTTATCAATGGAAATATTTGTAGATTTTAAGAGAAGAAAAAGTGATCTAATTTTTAAAACTCCAGCAACGGGAACGATGGATATTTCAGGACAGTGCTATCTTCAGTAGCAAATAAGTGTTCATAAATACATCTTTTGTTTCCATCATATAATTGCTAAAAAGGCGCAACTAATATAAAAATTGAAGCACTCGGGGCGTAGCGCAGCCTGGTAGCGCATCTGGTTTGGGACCAGAGGGTCGCAGGTTCAAATCCTGCCGCCCCGACCAATTAAGAGAATTAATAATGAATAAAGCAAAAATATATAAACCTACTAAAACGGCTATGCAATCAGGTAAAAGAAATACAAAAAAATGGTTGTTAGAATTTGATACTTTAAATACAGGAATAAATCCTCTAACCGGTTGGGAAACTTCAAAGGATACTATGTCACAAGTTAAGTTAGAATTTAGTACAAAAGAGCAAGCAATAAATTACGCGAAGAAAAATAATGTTGATTATTATATTTTGGAACCCGAAAAAGAAAGCATAATAAAAAAATCATATAGTGATAATTTTTTAAAATAATTAAATGATCAAAAGTTTCTTCTTCAGTAAAAAATGGCGTTTGTGGGCGTGGGGAGGATTTACTTTTATAATTGGATCTTTGCTAGCTCAGACCTGGATCGATGTAAAAATTAATGAGTGGTATAAAGGTTTTTATGATCTTCTACAAAAAGCTACCGAGAGAGATGTTTCTGAATTCTATGATGGAATTTACCTTTTCATGAAATTGGCTATTCCTTATGTAATAATTTATACAATTACAAATTACTTTACACGTTTATATGCATTCCGATGGAGAGAGGCTATGACATTTGCTTACATGCCCTATTGGAAAAAAGTTGATGCAAAAGTTGAAGGAGCTTCTCAACGTATTCAAGAAGATTGTATGAATTTTGCTAAAATTGTTGAGAGCATTGGACTTCAAATTGTAAGAGCGATTATGTTGCTAATAGCCTTTATTCCAATTCTTTGGGGGCTGTCATCAAATGTTATTATACCTTGGCTTAAAGATATAAATGGATCTTTAGTATACGTTTCACTAACAGCAAGTTTGGGTGGACTTCTAATTAGTTGGTTTGTAGGAATAAAATTGCCAGGCTTAGAATACAATAACCAGGTTGTTGAAGCAGCATTCAGAAAAGAATTAGTTTATGGTGAAGATGATAGAGTAGAGTATGCTAAACCACCTACAATACTAGAATTATTTACTGGTATAAAATTTAACTATCATCGTTTATTTCTGCACTATGGTTACTTTGATTTATGGGTAATAATGTACAATCAGACAATGATAATAGTTCCATACATAATTATGGGTCCAGGTTTATTTACTGGAGCTATGACACTGGGAATATTAATACAAACTTCGAGCGCATTCAGAGAAGTTCAGAGTAGTTTTTCATTATTTATACAAAATTGGACAAGAATTACCGAACTTAGATCAATTTATAGACGTCTTACAGAGTTTGAAAAAGCTATAGGTTATAAAGATCCAAATAAACCACTTCCAGTTATAGGAAGATCATAAAATGGATCTCACGAGTAAGCTTTTTGAGGTTTTATTTCCTGTTTTTCTAACCATAGGAATAGGGTACTGGTATGGTAAAAAAGACCCTAAATTTAATACTAAATTCATCACTACATTTGCTGGGAACTTCGGTTTACCAGCTATTATTTTCTATTCATTAACCACTACTGAAATAAGCATTGAGCTATTTTTAAGATTTTCATATTACATTACCCTCTATGTTTTGATTTTCTCAATTATCGGATTGATAATCCTAAAAATATTAAACAAGGATATCTATAGGTTACTACCTCCATTAATTTTGCCAAATACTGGAAATATGGGTATGCCTTTATGTTTATTTGCATATGGAAAAATTGGTTTGGCCATTGCTACAGCAGTTACGGCTATGATATTAGTTTTTCATTTTAGTCTTAATATTTTATTATCAAGTAAGAAATTTTCTATAAAACCTTTATTAAGATGTACACCCGTCTACGCTTTATTAATTTCATTAATATTTGTATATTATAAAATTCCTGCACCAAAATTTTTAGAAAATGCAACTTTCTTGATTGGTTATTCTACTATATTTTTAGTTTTAATGTCCCTCGGCGTTGCATTATCTAAACTTAAAGTCTTTGCTGTTAAAGAAACACTTATTTATTCATTTATTCGAGTTATTATTGGTCCTATTATTGGATTAGCTTTTGTCAAATTCTTCAATCTCACTGGTGTTGAGGCTGGCGTAATGTTTATTCAAGCTTCTATGCCATCAGCAGTACTTACTTTTTTAATTAGTGAAATTTATTCACCTAAAAAAATATCCAATAGTATTGCAAGTACTGTAGCATTATCTACATTCATGTCATTTTTCACTTTAATTGTTGTAGTATTTATAGCTTTAAAATACTTTAACTAATTGTGAAAGCTATCTCTTACAATTTATTAGCATGGGCTATATTACCATTCATGGATACTATAGCTAAATATTTAAGCACTGAGTTATCTTTTTTTCAAATAACATGGGCAAGATATTTTTTTACAGTTTTTTTTACCTTACCATTTATGTTTTTTTTCTTTAAAAAAAATTTAACAATGAGCACTCAACCAAAGTTACAATTTTTTAGAGGATTAACTTTATTTTGTGCTAATGTATTATTTTTTTACTCTATCTCTATAATTTCTATGGCAAAAGCTTTAACCCTTGCCTTTGTAGCTCCACTAATTACAACAGCTTTATCTCCCATTTTCCTAGGTGAAAAAGTGGGTGTAAGAAGGTGGTCCGCAGTAATAATTGGTTTTATTGGAAGTTTAATTGTTATTAGACCTGGTTTTATAGAATTTAATTTAGCGAGTGTAGCAGCTTTAGGAACAGGTTTTTTCTATGGCATTTATCTTGTTATTACTCGTAAACTACACACCTCAGATAGTCCTTTATTAACTTTACTATTAACTGGTGTAGTAGGGGCAGTGATTGGATCATTTATTGTTCCTGTTGTTTGGGTGAATCCTACTTTTAATCAATGGTCCTTACTTGCTCTAATGGGTATCTTTGCATGTCTTGGTCATTTATTTTTAATCTTATCTCTCAAATATGCTGATGCATCAAAATTGGCTCCCTTTGGTTATTTTGAAATTGTTACAAATGTTATGTTGGGTTATTACTTCTTTGGTGACTTTCCTCATTATTGGACTTGGACTGGTCTAGCTATTATCGTCTGTTCAGGTGTTTATATATCGCTTAGGGACAGGACAGGGGTCTTAGTTAAATAATTATATATTAAAGTAATACTTTAAGTATATTAAAATATATAATAAAATCAATATGTTAGTAAAAATAATTAAAGTAAATTATAATATAATCAAATTGATGTAATTAACATTAAATAAGCCCCTAAAATAGGGGATATTTAAGTATTAACGGGAAAAATTGCAGTAAATTTAGGTAAAAATCGTTGAGAAATGGGGTTTAAAAATATTAGATTTTCAAGGGTTGCAGTATAGGAATATAGCGATTAAACGGCCATAGAAGGGGTATATTTAAGAAATGAAGGCTAAATGGTACAACCGGTGGATGAATAACGTAGATTTAAAAAATAGTGCTGAAAATAGGGAATAAATGGCTTAAATTAAGGATTATTTGAGTATTTAGAGTGTAATTTAGCCTTTCTTTTAGGGCCTACAAATAGCAGAGTCCAGGCACACTTTCCTTCAGGTATCTTAAGACTATGTTTGCTGTTGTACTTTCGAAAGCCTATATACCCCGGTTTTCTCCAAAAAGTACCCTTTTCTGACGTCTCCCAATAGCCTCCTTTGAGCATTACAGTAATATATGACCAATAATGGTCATGTAAGTCCCCTAAATCGCTCTTTAGAAGCTTATGGACGAAAATATTGAAGGGAAACCACCTAGGCCGGCGTCTAAAAAGCAGGTAATAGCGCACTACAAAGGGTTCTGCAGCCTGATAATCGGGCCAGCTTGGACCTCTGTCTAATATAACTCTTTTCCTATTAGCAAACATTTATAATATTACTATAATTCATTGCTTGACTTATCCAAATTTATAATATAATTACTAACGATAATTAATTGTTATCAATAGTAATAATATGAATGACTTAATTACTGACGTAAAAATCCTACATGAGGAAACGCTTAATAACCTTAAGAGTTCTAAGGCTAATAACACTATTAGAGCATATAGATCCGATTTTAAGGATTTTGGAGCGTTCTGTGCTAAGAATGGTTTTAAATCCCTTCCTACAGATCCAAAAATAGTTTCTTTATACTTAACTCATTTATCAATTAAGGATTCTAAAATGAGTACTTTAAGACGCAGATTAGTATCGATCGGGATGATTCATAAATTAAAAGGTCATTATTTGGATACAAAACATCCAATAATTATAGAAAATTTAATGGGAATTAGTCGTAAAAAAGGTAACTATCAAATAGGAAAAAAACCTATTTTAATCAATCAGTTAAAAGCAATTATCAATGTAATAGATCAAGATAGAGAAAATATAGAAATAAAAAAAATTAGAGATAAAACAATAATTCTTATAGGTTTCGGTGGAGGCTTTAGACGAGCAGAATTAGTATCAATTAACTGGGAAGACTTAGAGTTTGTGCCTGAGGGGGTTAAAATCATTATTAGAAGATCTAAAACAGATCAATTTGGAGAGGGAATGATAAAAGGTCTACCCTACTTTTCTAATGAAACTTACTGTCCGGTAATACATTTAAAAAAATGGCTTGAGATATCTAATATTAAATCAGGATCAATATTCAGAAAATTTAACAAAGGTTATACCTTAAGTGACAAACGTTTAAACGACCAGAGTGTTGCATTACTTATAAAAAAATATCTAGGTGTAGCTGGTATAGAAAATAAAAACTACTCAGGACACAGTTTAAGATCTGGTTTTGCTACAGTATCAGCAGAATCAGGCGCTGACGAAAGAAGCATTATGGCTATGACTGGTCATAAAACAACTCAAATGGTAAGAAGATATATTAAAGAAGCAAATCTATTCAAAAATAACGCGTTAAATAAAATCAAAATAGATTAAGTTTTATTTATTTTTCCCATAAATATTTATTTTTTTTATAATTTATTTCCAAGGTTTTGCTAATAATGTAATCAGCGACAATCGTTGAATTAAAATATTTCAGGTATTTTTTCTTTCCGTTTTTAGCAATACTTACTCTCAACTTTTCATCTTTTGCATATTTTGATATTTTTTCTGATAAATCATTTATATTTCTATAAAAAATCATTTCTCTTTCGCTAAAAAAATTTCTATAAAAAGTTCTTTCATCAATAAAAGTTAATAATCCATTTCCTACTAATTGTGTAATTCTATCGCTGCTATAATGTTTTATGGGTATCCCTTGACTTAAATTAATAGCCATTTTTGATTTCTTCAAAGATTTGTAAAATGTATCAGCCCACACAGGTTGTATTTTATTTATACCATAAATATCAAACTTAATATTGGGAGTAATATTTACCAAATTTTTAATAAATCTTTCTCTTGCATCATATTTACCTCTCTTTAAAACTCCACGATGTACACCATGGCTTAGAGCAAAGAAGACATCATATATGCAATTATTATTATTATAATTATTTAAAGTCTCGAATGATTTATCAGCAGGATTCGGAATAAAAAATATTTTTTTATCTTTAGGTAAAAAATTCAGAACAGTTGGTGAAGTAGTAATAAAGTTAGCATCCATAAAAGGCAATTTCGCTAAAAATCTATATTTATTTTTAGCCCAGACACCATCCATTCTATCAAGAAACCATTGGCATAATTTAATGTCTGCATGATTTTTTCTTAAATAGAATAGTGTTTCTTCATTAATTAAATCAGCATGACCAAATATAATTAAATTAGGTTTAAAATTATTAACAGTTTTTAATAATTTCTCATTAAGAGCTTTTGATCCATTAAAGTCATTTATATTTTTATAATGTTTTAATATATCTCTGTCACTAAAATCTAGAACGCTATGGTTTAATCTTATAAAACCATTATTTAATCTTCTGCCCGTATTAAAAAATAATCTACCATCATGACGTTCATTAAAATTAGTAACATGTAAAATTTTAAGATTTTGCTTTATGTTATTGTAAGGTAGTAATTTGCTTTTTTTATTTAATAATGCAGATCTATATTTATCAATTTCACTTATAGCAGCATGATGTGTGTGATGGAAATTAGTATATGAAAGTTTTTGTAATTCCTTCATTTTTTTTTCATTATTAATTAAACCTTTAATACTGTCATAAACACTTTTTACAGTAAGGGTCTTTAAAATTATCCCATGGGTAATAGTTTCTGGTAAACCACCTCTATTACTTATAATTACAGCACATCCCCTACTAGATGCTTCAAGACTTGTTCTGCCCAGCGGTTCATTCCATCTTGAGCACGCAACAGCAACACTAGATTTAGAATATATTTTTAAAACTTCTCTATGATTAACAAAACCAAGCTTTTTTAGCCTTTTATGCTGAAAAATTAGTTTTTCTCTTGGTTCATCTCCAATAACTATAGCTTTCCAATCTGTATATTTTTTCAAAATTTTAACTATGGCTTCACCGAATAAATCATAACCCTTAGCACTATTTAATTTTCCTACAAAAGTGATTAATTTCTCTTTTTTCTTAAAATCTATTTTAGTTAAGTTAGAAGATTGATAAATGACAATCAATTTATCAGAATTACCTGTTGAAGAATCCATTCCTTCTAAAAATCTTTTTCTTGACCATTGACTATTGAAAACTATTTTTTCAGCATAATTAAACAAAAATTTACGATCTTCCAAAGATTTTGATCCCGACATGGTTAAAGGGTCGTTATGAAAATATAGAACTATTTTTGCGTCACTTTTTTTTTTAATATAGTTCAAATATATAGGCCGATTATGTATTTCGATAATGTCAGATTTATAACCATCTTGGTGTTTTAAAAATTCATCTACATAATGTTTACTACCACTAGTTATTAAATTTTTTTTAATAATCAAATTTGTATAAGCTAGTTTAAAGATATTTTTATAATGAGTACTTCCATAGATTCTTACATTTTTTTTATGCACGCTCTTAATAGTAGTGTCTTTAACATAGAGAGATACAGCGCCAGCATAAGTGGGTGAAAAGTTTTCTTTATATGGTAAAAGTATCGAAATTTTCATTTATATTTATTTTTTAATAAATCTCTAAATCCTCGATTATTTTTTATATAATACTCTCTAGACATGGCTTTTTTTTTTGTTTTATATTTTTCAAAATACATTAATTTCCAATTTCTTCCTTTAGTAAACTTTGCTCCTTTTCCATTATTATGTTTTTCGATTCTATAATTTAGATTATTAGTATAGCCCACATATGTGATTAATTTTCTCTTTCTATAACTTCCTATTAAATAAACAAAATAAGTCATTTGTATGAGAACATATTTATTTTACCCTATAACTTTTTGTGTTTGTGATCCTAAATTGTCAATTTTTAATAACATCTGATCTCCATTTTTTAAGAATATTTTCGGATTTCTCGACATTCCAACTCCTGCAGGTGTTCCAGTAGTAATAATATCTCCCGGATTTAGAGACATAAAATGACTTAAGTAAGAAACTATATAATCTACAGAAAAAATCATTTTTTTGGTATTTCCTTTTTGCATTAAATCCCCATTTAATCTCATTTCCAAATTAAGATTTTGAACGTCTTTGATTTCATCTTTAGTAACTAAATAAGGTCCTATAGGACCAAATGTATCACAGCCTTTGCCTTTATCCCACAAACCGGATCTCTCTATTTGAAATTCTCTTTCAGAGATATCATTTACTAAACAATATCCAAAAATATGATCTGATGAGTCTGACTTAGATATGTAATTAGCTTTTTTACCAATAACTATACCAAGTTCTACTTCCCAATCTGTCTTGTTTGAGTTTTTTGGTATTATCACATCATCATTAGGTCCTGAAATACAACTGTTAGCTTTAAAAAACACAATTGGTTCCTTGGGAGGATCCATACCGGTTTCTGCTGCATGATCAATATAATTCAAACCAATTCCAATAAATTTTTGTTGATTGGATACACAAGCTCCTACTCTGATACCTTTGCTAATTATAGGTAGTTTTTTTATATTTTGTTTATGAATTTTTTTGATTGTTTCTTGATTTAAGGTAGTCGGATCAAAGTCTTTAATTACAGAAGATAAATTTCTGATAACACCATCATTATCAATTATTGCAGGTTTTTCTTCGTTTAGAGCTCCAACTCTCAATAGCTTCATATTGTATTTTGGCGGTCCCACGGGGAATCGAACCCCGATTAGATGATTGAAAACCATCTGTCCTAACCGTTAGACGATGGGACCTATTAAATTATCTTTGTATCTATTATATATTTAAAGTTGTTTCAATGATGAAAAATTTAAAAGAAGAAATTAAAAAGGTAGTTGATATATATAAATCTGGAAATTTATTAAAAGCTGAACCAATTTGTGAAAAACTTATTTCTGAGAATCCTAAAACACCATTTCTATATAACCTTTCAGGACTAATTTTTGCAGGGCAAAGAAAATTTGATTCTGCAATTAAAAGATATGAAGCGGGTTTGAGAATAGATCCTAAGTTCGGTATGATTTATAACAATTTAGGACTTTTATTTTTAGAGAGAAAATCCTATGGATATAAAAATAAAGCAGAAGAATATTATAAAAAATCTATTTCTGCAGACAAAAATATCCCAGAGCCACATAATAATTTAGGAAGTTTATATAATACGTTACATCGTTATGATGATGCAGTGAATTGTTTTAAAAAGTCAATATCTGTAAATCCAAAATTTTCACCAGCACATTATAATTTGGGCGTATCATATATAAGTCTAGGTCTGTACAGAGATGCAGAGATGCATTTAAGGGAATCAATTAAATTAAGTCCTAATTTATCAAGCGCTCATAGATCTTTGAGTAGAATCATTAAATATACGGATAAGGAAGAACATTTTTATGAATTAAAAAAACTATACGAAAGCAGTAACGATCAATCAAGAATTGATCTTGGTTTTGCGTTGGGAAAAGCCTTTGAAGATATTAAAAATTTTGATGATTCATTTATATATTATAAAAAGGCAAATTTTTTAAATAGAAAAAAAATTAATTTTTCTTTAGAGGATGAAAAAGAAAAATTTAAAGAAATCAAAAATATTTTTAATAAAAATATATTTAATAAATTTATGAAGGCGGGCTATGGAAACAAAAGTCCAATATTTATACTTGGTATGCCAAGATCTGGAACAACACTAATTGAACAAATAATATCAAATCATCCAAAAGTATATGGAGCTGGTGAGGCGCAGTTTATTCCTAATATAATTAAAAAGAATTTTGGTGAGCATAATTTAAGTCTTTTTTTTGACGATGTAGTGAATTTTGATAAAACAAACTTAAGGAATATGGGAGATGAATATATGAATGAAATGAATAAAGTCTCATTTAATGCGGAGAGAACAACGGATAAACTACCAATAAATTTTTTATGGATAGGTTTAATTAAGCTCATTCTTCCTGAATCTAGAATTATACATTGCTACAGAAATTCTAAGGACAATATTTTTTCGATTTTTAAGAATCATTTTCCGGGAGGAAAAGTAACGTTCGCTTATAATTTAAAAGAAACGGTTGAATACTATAACCTTTATTTTGATTTAATGAATTATTGGAATTCTATTTTACCGAACTTTATTCTAAATTTAAAATATGAATCTTTAGTCACAAATCTAGACACTGAAGTTAAAAAATTATTAAAATTTTGTAATTTAGATTGGTCTGATGAATGTTTAAATTTTCATGAAAATAAAAAAGTCATAAAAACTGCAAGTGATACACAAGTACGAAAAAAAATATTCAAAACTTCGATAGATTATTGGAAGAATTATGAAAAATATTTAAATGAAGATTTCAGTAAATTGCAGAATTAATTTAAAGAAACGTCCTCTATCATAAAATCGATCTTTCTTTTTCCTCCCCATTCATTCAATCTCATCTTTCCAGCTATGTTAATCATCTTATTCCCCTTTTTTTCAAGATACTTTTCTAGAGTAGTATTAATCGCATTCCAGGCAAAACCTTTAAAAACAGATCCATCCTTGCCTACTAATGTGGACTGTATATGCTTTTCCTTAATTATTTGTGAAGAAAGTACTTTAATATTTTCTATAACAAATTTAGGCTCATTATTTCCTGGACCAAATGGAGCCAAACAATTAATTTCATTATAAAAATCTTCATTAAGTGCACTGGGAGCTATAGTTGAATCCAGGTATAAATTTAAATCTCTCGAATCAAGAGCTGAAGATTTTTCAAAATTCTTTATTAATAATTCTCTAAAAAAAGGTATTTTTTCTTCTTTTATAGTAAAGCCACCTGCCATTTTATGACCACCACCCTTTTCAAGAAGATTAGATTGAACAGCTTTTATAATTTCAGAACCAATATCGAATCCTATAACCGATCTTGCTGATCCTTTTCCTATTTTTTTATTTAAGGAAATCAGTATAGTCGGTTTATTATATTTTTCCTTTATCCTTGCAGCAACAATACCAATTATACCTTCATGCCAATTGCTTCCGGATAAAACTAGAACAGGATGATTATCATATTTCTTCACCTCAGCATTTATCTTTTCCGAAAGCACAGCTTCAATATTTTGCCTTTCTTTATTAGAGTTTTCCAGATCTCTTGCGATCTGGTACGTTTCCTGTGGATCATTTGAAATTAATAGCTCAGCACCATGTGAACTTTTCCCAACTCTTCCACCAGCATTAATTCTAGGTCCTAACCTATATCCTAAATCAAAAGTGGTTGGTTGAGATTGGATTTTGCATAAATCATATAAAGTTTTCAAACCTAAATTTGACCTATTTTTAATAATTTTAAGTCCTTGTTTGACAATCGCTCTGTTCAAACCAATTAATGGAACAACATCACATACGGTAGCTAAAGAAACCAAATCTAAAAAATTTAACATATTTGGTTCTTTAATATTGTTTTTTTTAAACCAGTTTTTATCGCGTAATTTTTTATTAAGTGCAGTCAAAAAGACAAAACATACACCGGCAGCGCATAGATAGTTAAGATTAGATGTATCATCGTAACGATTTGGATTTACTATAGCGCATGCATCAGGAAGTGTTACGTCAGATTGGTGGTGATCTAATACAATAACATCTACTTCTAGTTCTCTAGCTAATTTAATTGGTTTAAATGATAACGTACCACAATCTACTGTAAAAATGAGCTTTGCACCATTATCAATAAGGTTTTTAAATCCATTTATATTTGGACCGTAACCCTCGGACTGTCTATCAGGAATATATGTTTTTATTTTTTGATTAATTGATAAAAAATAACGAGTTAATAACGCTGTAGATGATGCTCCATCTACATCATAATCACCAAAAACCCCTATTAAATCGCCTTTGCAAATATTTTTATAACTCCGTTCAATTGCGTTTTTCATGTCTTTCATATTTAAAGGGTTTGGTAAAAGATTTTTAATTTTGGGTTCTAGATAAAGGGAAACATCATCAATGTTTTTTTTTCTTATGGATAGAAGCTTGGCTACGATTTCACTTAATGAGTAATTCTCTGAAAATTTTATTATATCCGAAGAATCAAATTTTTTAAATATCCAGTTTTTTCCTGAAACTGAAGAAAATTTCATTTTTTATTTTTATTCTTAATTATTTTATTTATTTTGCTACTTTTATGAAGTACCAAAGTTTCTGATTCGTAATAATCACCAATATCCTTTATACCCTTTACCATCTCTCCGTTTGTTACACCAGTAGCAAAAAAAATTACATCATCTTTTACCATATCATCAATATTATATTTTTTTCTAATATCCGTAATACCTAATTTATTCGCTCTACTTTTATCCTCATCATTTTGGAAAAATAATCGTGTTTGCATTTGGCATCCTAGGCATTTTAATGCTGCGGCAGCCAAGACTCCTTCTGGGGCCCCTCCAATACCAATATATATATCTATATTAGTCTTTATTTCCGCTACTGAAATAGCGCCAGATACATCACCATCATTAATAAAGTTGATTTTAACACCTAATGAATTTAAAGATTTTACAATTGAGTTGTGTCTAGGTCGCTTAAGCACACAAGCAGATAATTTATCAGGTTTTTTATTTTTTGCTTTGCTTAGCAATTCAATATTTTTTTCTAAACTAAAATCTAAATCAATTAAATTTTTTGGTAAATCGGGTCCTACAGCAATTTTTTCCATATAAATATCAGGAGCATGCAATAAATTTCCTTTTTTGGTAACAGCCAATACTGATAAAGCATTTGGAAAATTTTTGGCTACAAAATTAGTACCTTCCAATGGATCTACCGCAATATCAAATTCTTCTCCGGTATTGTTTCCTACTTTTTCATTAATGTAGAGCATTGGTGCTTTATCCATTTCACCTTCACCAATGACAATTGTACCCTTCATATTTATTTTATTTAATTCCTTTCTCATTCCATCTACTGCAGCTTGATCAGCTGCAATTTTATCGTTTTTACCTTTAAATAGAGAGGCAGAATAAGCAGCCCTTTCTGTACTTTTAAGAAAAGGTTCAATAAAACTTTTATTTATGGTCATTTATACTTTTTCTATTCTAATAAAAGTGGGTTTATTTAGTACAAATTTATTTTTAGTTAAATTTAAAATTAAATTATTATAATTTTTTTCAATATTTTCATGAGTAATTATTATAATTGTTGCTTTTTTATTTCTTTTATCTGGTCTTTGTATTAAATTTTTTATTGATATTTTATTTCTTGTAAATATTTTTGTTATAGAAGATAAAACTCCAGGCATATCTTTAGCTTCAATTCTTAGATATGATGAACATACGTGATTTAATATATTAAACTTTGAAACCTTTTTTCTTAAGTTGGATGATATACCAAATGGATATCTGATATTTCCATGTAAAATAGAACATAAATCTGAAATTAAAGCCGAAGATGTTGCACCAGGACCAGCCCCTTCTCCTTGTAAAATGGATCTACCGATTGGTAAAGCATCTACAATAACAGCATTTAATACTCCATCAATATTAGCTATACGAGATGTATTTTTAATTAAGCAGGGGTGCACGCGTTCCATAAGTTTTTTACTCTTTATTTCAGAAATTGATAGTAATTTTATTTTATATCCCAAACTTTTAGCATGTAGAATATCAGTCAAATTTATATTTTGTATTCCTTCGGTTAGAATTTTATTTTTTGATATATTTTTATTAAAGGCTATCGAAGAGAGGATACGCAATTTAGCAGCGGAATCGCCACCATTTATATCAGAAATAGGATTGCTTTCTGCAAAACCTAATTTCTTTGCTTTCTCCAATACCTCAGCAAAAGGTTTTTTAGTATATTCCATTGAGCTTAATATAAAATTTGTCGTACCGTTTAGAATTCCATAGATTTTATTAATTTTATTTGCAATTAAACCCTCTTTTATTGATCTGATTATTGGGATGCCTCCAGCTACAGAAGCTTCATATTCAAGGTTGACATTATTTTTTTCAGCTAAAGAAGCTAGTTGATCACCATATTTAGCCATTAAAGCTTTATTAGCTGTGATAACATGTTTTTTATTTTTTAAAGATTCAAATACTAATTTTTTGGCCGGTCCTTCGGAACCACCTATTAATTCAATTATAATATCGACGTCTTTTTTTTTAGTTAGACTTTTAATATTCTTAATCCATTTTTTTATTGGTATTTTAATTTTCCTTTTTTTTTTAAGATTTTTTGCACATATATATTTAATAAAAGGAATTTTTCCAGTTTTGATAGAAATATCAATTTTATTTTTCTCTACAGTTTTGTAAAAATAACTGCCTATATTTCCAAAACCTGCGATTGCAATGTTTATTTTTTCAGTCCTCATAATTAATTTGGTATATCATTAATATTTGGATAAGCTCGTAAACTATTTCTTTTTGTAATTTTATCAACTAAATCTTTAAATTTATTGGAATTATTTTTTAAAATTCCTATATTTGTATCAATTTTAATAACATTTTTTTCATTTTCTATTTTTGAGACTTTATCATTCTTTTTTTTTGATGCAGTTTGTATAGCTAATTTTTTTTCATCCCTTGCTCTTTTCTTATCTTCAAGTGCTATTTGTTTAGCTAATTTTTTTTCTTCCTCAGCAAGTCTTTTTTGATCTAGTTTAATCTGCTTAGCTAATCTTTTTTCTTCTTTAATTTTCATTTTTTTATCTAATTTACTTTCCTTTATTAAATCTTTTTCTTTTTTGATCCTATTTTTTTCATCTAATTTAGCTTGTTTAATTATCTTTTCTATTTCAGATTTATTATCAAAATTCTCATTTTTCAAATCTTTCATTTCAACTACCATAGTTTTTTTAAAATATGCTTCTTTCTCTTTCTTATTTATGCATGGATGATCGCCACACCAATATACTTGGTTATTTTTAACGCAAGAAATAATGATGAAAAGCAAGCTTAGATAAAAAACAATTTTCATAATAATCCTGTGGTTTCCTTAATATTAAAAGCAACATTCATGTTTTGAACTGCTTGTCCAGATCCGCCTTTTAGCAAGTTGTCTATGGCTGAAATTATAATAACTTTATCTTGATTTCTATCTTCGCAAACAGAGATTTTACAATAATTTGTATTTACTACATCTCCTGTGCTAATTGGTTTATTAAATTTTGCAATTTTAACAAAAAAATTATTTTTATGAAAATTTTTCAATTCATTAAAAATCATTTTTGCCGTAACATTTTTTTTAGTTTGCAAATATATTGTGGACAAAATACCTCTAAACATTGGCATAAGGTGTGGTGTGAAAATTACTTTAACTTTATTTCTTGAAAATTTTGATAATTCTTGATCAATTTCAGCCATATGTCTATGAGAACCTACTCCATAGGCTGATACTGAGCTTAATAAATTTTTAAACTTAAATTTTTTTTTAATATTTTTGCCTGCGCCAGAATATCCTGATTTTGAATCAATGAGAATATTATCGGTATTTATCATATTTTTCTTTATAATTGGTATTAGTGGAATTTGAACTGATGTTGGATAACATCCTGGACATGAAATTATTTTATGTTTATGTAAGATCTTCTTTGAAAATTCTGTTATTGCGTATATTGATTTGTTAATCAATTTTTTGCTTTTATGATTAACTCCATACCATTTTTTATAAAGTTTGTGATCATTCAGCCTAAAATCAGCAGATAAATCTATTAATTTAACACTATCTGGTAGAAATTTTGCAATTTTTTGAGCTTGTCCATTAGGCAATGCTGTAAATAAAATATTAACTTTTTTCCATTGAATATTTTTTATTCTTGAAATCTTTGGAAGATTTAATTTTTTTATACTTTTATCAAAAGTATGGATAGGTTTACCTATAGATTTTGTGGCGCATAAGTATAAAATTTTAACCTTTTTGTGTCTCGATAAAATTCTAATTAACTCTAAACCTATGTATCCTGTTGCACCAGCTATTGCTATATTTAATGAATCCTTCATCTTCACAATTATATCAGTTATTAATATTAAGAGATATTCTAATTAAGATTATCTTTTAGAAAACTGAAAGCTTCGTCTAGCTTTTCTGCGACCGTATTTTTTACGTTCTACAGCTCTAGAATCGCGAGTGGTAAGTTTTTCTTTTTTTAATGTTGCTTTTAATTCTGGCTCAAATAAAACGAGAGCTCTTGATAGTCCATGGATTATTGCTCCGGCTTGACCTGATAGACCTCCTCCTTTAACTGAGCATTTAACATCAAATTCATTTGATCTCTTAACAATGCTCAGAGGTCTAGATATTGCTATTTGTAGATTTTGCTTTTGGAAATATTCGGACATACTTTTTCCATTAACGTGAATATTGCCTGATCCTTTCTTTAACCAAACCTTAGCGATTGATTTTTTTCTTCTTCCAGTGGCATATTTAGAATCTTTAAAATCTAGTTTAATTTTTTTATTTGTTGGATTGTTGTCTAATTGTGTTTCCATATTAGCTTATTGAAATATAGTTTTTTGAATTCATTTTCGCAAAATCTATAGTCTTTGGATTCTGCGTTTCGTGTGGATGAGATGAACCCTTATAAATTTTCAGCTTAGACAATTGTTTTTTTGCAAGAGGGCCAGATGGCAACATTCTTTTAACAGCTAATTTAAGAATTTCTTCAGGTTTGCTTTTTGATAAATTGTACGGAGTAGTTGATTTAATTCCACCAGGATATCCGGTGTGTCTATAATATTTTTTATTATTAAATTTTTTACCAGAAAATTTTATCTTCTCTATATTTGTTACAATAACGAAATCACCGCCGTCCATATGTGGAGTATATTGGTTTTTATTTTTACCTCTTAAGGTTTTTGATATAAACGCTGCCAATCTACCAACAATGGCGTTTTCTGCATTTATTAAAATCCAATTATTTTTAATTTCACTTTTTTTAATAAAATTTGTCATTGTAATTCGCGCATAAGTACTTGTATTTATAAATAAAGTCAAACTTTTTGGGTCTAAAAAAAAGCTTTACATTACCATTATTTATTAGTTAAATAGCATATTGCCGATTTGTATCAGCTTGCGGGCATTAAACAGCTAAAGTGATGATTTAATGACCGCCTTGTTTGGCGGTTTTTTTTTGAAAAGTTAGCTGATATAATTATTTGATATAATAAAAAGGAAAAGAAAAATGACTAAAGATATAAAAAATCCAGAAACGATAGCGTTACATGGTGGTGAATATAGAAGCGATCCTGCAACTACAGCTGTGGCAGTCCCGATATACAGAACTACTTCTTATCAATTTAAAGATACAGACACTGCAGCAAACCTATTTGCCTTAAAAGAATTTGGAAACATATATACACGTATAATGAATCCAACGAATGATGTTTTAGAAAAAAGAGTGGCGGCTTTAGAAGGTGGTTTAGCATGTGTAACTGTAGGTTCAGGACAAGCTGCTTCAACTTTTGCAATTACAAATGTTTGTCAATCAGGAGATAACTTTATTAGCTCAACAGATCTTTATGGTGGAACAGTAAATTTATTTACGCATACTTTAAAAAAACTTGGTATCGAAGTTCGATATGCAGATCCAACAGATCCAAAAAATTTCGAAAAACTAATTGATGACAAAACAAGATGTATTTATGCAGAAACTTTACCAAATCCATATTTACGTGTTTTTCCAATTAAGGAAGTTTCTGATATAGGAAGAAAATATAATATTCCTTTGATTATGGATAACACCGCATCACCAGTTATATGTAAACCAATAGAACATGGAGCTGCTGTAGTAATTCATTCATTAACTAAATTTATTGGTGGTCACGGAACTGTGATTGGCGGCTGTTTAGTAGATGGAGGTAATTTTGATTGGACAAATGATCCTAATAGACAACCTTTATTTAATGAACCTGATCCAAGTTATGGTGGAGCTATTTGGGGAAAAGTTGTACCTGAACTTACGGGAGCAAATGTGGCCTATGCAGTACGTGCAAGAGTAATACTATTAAGAGATTTAGGTTCAGCTTTAGCTCCAGATAATGCTTTTGGAATTATTCAGGGTTTAGAAACAGTTGCTTTAAGAATGAAACAACATTGCTCTAATGCCGAAAAAGCCGTCGAATTTTTACAAAAAAATAAGAATGTAGAGAGAGTTATTTACCCTACTCTACATAAAGGCGAAATTGGAGGTAGAGCAAAAAAATATTTTAAAGGAGGAAACGGAGGTTTAGTAGGTATCGAAGTAAAAGGTGGCGTTGAATCTGGTAAAAAATTTATTGAGTCACTAAAAATGTTTTATCACGTAGCTAATATTGGAGACGCTAGAAGCCTAGCTATACATCCTGCTACAACTACTCATAGTCAATTAACTGAGGAAGAATTATTAGCCGCTGGTGTCACACCAGGTTATGTAAGGCTATCTATAGGTATCGAACATCCGGACGATATAATTGCCGATTTAGATCAAGCTCTAAAAGCTTCCGGTGGAACTAAGTTAAGAGCTGTTAGTTAATTTTAGAATTTTTGAAAATTAAAATTAACGAGGATGATATTAAAAATATTGATCCTATCTGGTGCATAGAGGCAATAAAAATCTGTGCGCCTGATAGAATAGTGACAACACCCAGAAAAATTTGAAAAAGCAGAAATAAAAGTACGATTAATGTATTTTTTCTTAAATAAACTAGATCTTTATTTTTAAAAACTTTTAAAAAAATTAAACAAAACAACAAAAAAATTAAATATGC
This sequence comes from uncultured Pelagibacteraceae bacterium, assembly GCA_902607735.1. Taxonomy (GTDB): domain Bacteria; phylum Pseudomonadota; class Alphaproteobacteria; order Pelagibacterales; family Pelagibacteraceae; genus AG-414-E02. The sequence goes on from CACLLG010000008.1 coordinate 24,084, forward strand.
CATATTTCTATGTAAAAATTGAACTAATGATGGAGTTTCAAAAGAGTCTAGTTTAAACAAATCTCTTAAATTTGAATCATCAGGAAAATATGATTGATTCATTAACGGCCAAGTTTGATAAATTTGTCCAGCATCTAAACCCGAAACAAGTGCACCTAGTGAAATTTGGACTATTAAACATATAAAAAAAATCTTTAATAAAATTGAAGGTAGATTTTTATTATTATTAAAATATTCTTTTTTAAATTTTAAGTAATTCCAAAAAAGCAATACAAAAATTATAAATGCTAATGTAAGATGAATTGATAGACGATAATGACTAACATCAGTTCTTTCGCTTAATCCACTCTTTACCATATACCATCCAATCACACCTTGTATAAATATTAGAATAAAAATTAAATAAAAGTTTATTAGCGATTTTTTTTGTAATCTTTTTTTTATAGTAAAATAAATTAAAGGAATTATATAAAAAATTCCTACAATTCTTCCTAACAATCTATGTGAATATTCCCACCAGTAAATAATTTTAAATTCCTCAATTGTCATTGATGAGTTTAAATCTTTGTATTCAGGTATTTTTTTATATAAATCGAAAGATTTCTCCCATTCAATGGGCGAAAATGGAGGAAATATACCTGAAAATAAATCCCATTTTGTAATAGATAAACCTGAATCAGTTAATCGGGTTAAACCACCCAATATTATCATTATTGATACAAGAAAAGTTATTAACAACAGCCAGTATGAAATATAAATATTTTTATTTTCCTCAATCATTAATTTAATATACATATCTATCAAGTTGATTAATAACTACATTTTGTCGCCAATATGAATAAAAAAAAACTGAACATAGCAAGAGGTAAAATCGATTCTATTGATGAAAAAATTTTTAACTTAATTAAAAAACGTACTAAAATAGTAAAAGAGATGCTAAAGTTAAAAAAGTATAAAAATCAAATAATAGATCATAAAAGGATAAATGAAATTCTTGGAACTATTAGAAAAAGATCTATTAAAAATGATATCGATCCACAAATTACTAAAAAGATATGGAAATCAATTATTTGGAGTTATGTAAGTTTTCAAAAAAAAAATTTTAAAAAAAAATGATTATTTACTATGGGGTGGTAATTTTTTTTCAATAAATATTTCATGTTTTCTTGTGGCGGGGTTATATTTTTTAACCTTTAGTTTTATTTTTGCTTTTTCACCACCAGAAGGCTTTTTTACATAGTAATTAAAAGAGCTGTTAGGTTTGCTCTCAGGAACAAGACGAACCTTTATCGAAGTTTTTTTTGCCATTATTTATATTTTTTCAATTCTTTTATTATTTTTGAAATATTTTTAACTTTATCTTTAATTATTTCACTATTTTTTAAACTTGTCCTATATACACCTAAATTTGCATCATCGTCAATAGAGCGACTTTTAGTATTATCTAATATTTTTTTTACACCATTAATTGTCAATCCTTTTTCTTTTAGTAAGAATTTTATGTAATTTAAAATTTCAAAATCCTTTTCAGAATAATATCTTCTATTTCCAGCTCTAACGGATGGTTTAATTTGCTTAAACTGAGTCTCCCAATATCTGATAGTATGAGTTTGTAAATTTCCTGTTTTTTTATCTATAAGATTTAGTTCTCTTGCTACTTGTCCAATTGTTTTGTAAGGGTTTGAATTTTTATTATTAATCATATTTGTTAATTTTTTCTTTCAATAATAAGGAGGGTTTAAATTTTACTACTTTACGTGATAAAATTTTAGCTTCAACTTTTGTTTTTGGGTTTCTTCCAATTCGTTCTTTTTTATTAATTACTTTAAATGTACCAAATGAGGAAATTTTAATTTTGCCTGATTTAATCAATTCACCAACAAGAGTATTAAAAAAATTATCAACCACTGTTGATGAAAAATCTTTAGAGAAGCCTAAATCTTTATTAATTTTGTTGTATAAACTTTTGCGATTAAAATTTTTTTTAATCATTAATTAAAAATATTACTGCTTCAATTATCCGTCAACTGTAATTAAGTTAGATTTTATCTTTTTAATTAAATCTGCTTTAACTATTTTATTACATACATTTATTGAATGTGCGAATCCAATTGAATCTGTCCCGCCATGACTTTTTACTACAGGATTTTCAAGTCCTAAAAAAATAGCCCCATTATATTTTCTTGGATCTAATTTTTCTTTAAATTTTCTGAGCGCTTTATAAGAAAATAGGATTGAAAATTTATTTAAAGATTTCTTTAAACCTTTTGTTATAAAATTAGCCGTACCTTCTGCAGTTTTCAAAGCAACATTTCCTGTAAATCCATCTGTGACTATGACATCTATATCACCATCCATTATATGATTCCCTTCTATATATCCGCAAAAATTAAAATTTTTTATTTTATTACTTTTTAATGCAGTGTATGTCTTTTTTAAAATATCATGGCCTTTAGTTTCTTCTAATCCAACATTTAGTAGAGCAACCTTGGGTGAATCACTTTCAAATAATGATATAAATAATGATGCTCCCATTGAGGCAAAATCCAATAAATTTTTTTCATTAAATTCAATATTTGCTCCTAAGTCCAAGACAACACTCATATAATTTTTGTTAGGCCACAACGCCGCTAAAGCTGGTTTGCTTATTCCATCAATTGTTGGTAGGAGTAGCCTTGATATGACTAGCAAAGCTCCCGTGTTTCCTGCTGATAAAGATATATGAGCCTTTTTTTCTTTTAAACATTCAATAGCTTTCCACATGCTAGATTCTTTTCCCCTTTTAGCTGCAGCAAGAGGACTTTCATCATCTAAGATAATGTCTTTTGTATTAATAATTTCACAATGTTCATTAAGTAATTTATTTTCTGAAATTTTTTTTTTTAACAAATTTTCATCACCATAAAGATAGAAAAAATTTTCTTTATTTGAATTTAATGAAATTTTTATACCTTCAATTATTTTTTCTGGGGCATTTTCGCCACTCATTGCATCTATAGCAATTTTTACTTTATTGGACATATAGCAAATGTAATACTATTTTTTTGGCTCTATAATTTGTTTACCATTGTAAACGCCTGTCTTCAAATCCACATGGTGAGAGAGTCTGAATTCACCAGACTTTTTATCTTCAATAATATTTACGGAAGAGATTCTATGGTGAGATCTCCTTTTGTTTCTTCTAGATTTAGATGTCTTTCTTTTTGGTACAGCCATATTGCATTTTATTTGTAATTAAATTTAAAGTCACCCCTTAATACACTATCGGAGCTTAAATCTAAACAAAAAGCTTGA
>CACLLG010000009.1 GCA_902607735.1 uncultured Pelagibacteraceae bacterium
GAACAGCTATTAATCATTTTATTTACTACATTTATGTTTCTCTGCTAGGATTTTTTCTATATTTTAAGACAAAAAACTTTAATAAATTAGTTATAGCAATGTTTTTTTTATGCATAATTCTTGAGATTTTTCACCTCATAATACCAAATCGTTCTTTTCAAGTAGTCGATTTATTAGGAAATATTTTTGGTGTAACGGTTGCTTATTGTGCTGCGAGGATTTATCTATTCTTTAATAGATCATGAATAAATTTGATGAAAGAGAGAAGAGTTTTGAAAAAAAATTTGCAAAAGATCAGGAGTTGCAATTTAAAGTTGCAGCACGAAGCAATAAATATTTAGGCGAGTTTGCAAGTTTTAAATTAGGAAAATCAGATAAGGAGAAACAAACTTACATACAAGAGATAATCAAAGCTGATATGCAAGAGGCTGGACAAGAGGATGTTTTTAGGAAGATTAAAAAAGATTTTCAATCAGCGTCAATAAGTATAGAAGATTCAGAAATTAGAGAACAAATGGAAAAGGCATTATTGCGTGCAAAAGAAGATTTTAAATAAAAACTTAGTTTATTTTTTTGTTTCTCTCTTTTTTTTTGTCGCTGGATGCAGCTCAGTTCCTAAATATCCTCAAAATGCATGTAAAATTTTTGGTGAAAACTATCTTTGGTATAAATCAGCCAAGAAAAGTTCGGAAACTTACGGAGCTCCAATTCATATTATTTTGGCTTTCGTAAACAAAGAATCTGGTTTTAATAGATGGGCAAAACCCAAAAGAACCAAACTATTTAAAATAATTCCATATAAAAGACCATCCAGTTCATTTGGATATTCTCAGGCAGTGAACAAAACGTGGGAATTATATAAAACAGAAACAAAAAATCCTTTGGCATTACGAACCAGATTTAAAGATTCAGTAATGTTCATTGGTTGGTACATGAATAAAACAAAAAAAATTAATAAAATTCCACTTACAGACTCATATAGACAATATTTAAATTATTACTTAGGGTGGGGAAATTATTCTAAAAAAGTTTACAAAAGTGATAAAAAAGCAATAATTTTTGCAAAAAGTGTGCAAAAACAATCTCAAGTTTATAAAAGTCAGCTAAAAGAATGCGAAAAAAATTTAAATAATAAATATATTATTTTTTAAGCTCTTTACCTAATTGAATATCAATAGCATCAATTCTTTGAGTATTTTTTGTAAGCAGTACGTACATTGTTGGAGTAACATAAAGAGTAAAGAAAGTTGATATAAGCATCCCCCCAAATATTGTTGCACCGACAGCTAGTCTGCTACCTTCACCTGCACCTGGTCCTATATTTCCAACTAATAAAGGAAGCATTGCAATCATTGTAGAAAGCGAAGTCATAATAATTGCTCGAAATCTTCTTCTACAAGCTTCAAGAGCTGCGCTTTGAATATTTTTTCCAGATCTTCTAAGTTGATTTGCCCAATCTACAATTAAAATTGAGTTTTTTGTAGAAATTCCAATTAAAATTACCAATGCGATTTGTGAAAAGATATTTATACTTGAATTAAAAAGTAAAATAAAAATAATTCCACCAAAAACACTCAAAGGCACTGTCAACATAATAACAGCCGGATGAATAAAACTATTAAAGTTTGCGGACATAACTAAAAAAGCTGTTATCAAGGCTAGCGCAAATATAATAAATAATTCATTACTTGTTTCTTTAAGCTCTTCTGATTTACCTTTCCATTCAATTCTTGCATCAGGAGCATTATCGTTTACTGTTTCTTCAAGATAAACCAAAGCTTTTGAAAGAGTATAATCCCCAATTAATCTTGCGCTAATAGTAACAGCACGTTGTCTATCATAACGTGACAAAATTTTTGCTGAACCTACTTCATGAAATTCAACAAGATTCGCTAAAGATATTAACTTTCCTGTAGTATCTGATCTAACAAAAATTTTACTTAGACTTTCTCTTTTTTTTCTATTTTCAATGTCAGCTTGTAGAATGATTGGATACTCTTTACCCTGTCGATTGAATTTTGTAACAGTTTTTCCAGAAAAAAGTGTGTTAACAGTTGAGCCTATGGATTGAATAGAAACTCCTAGATCTTGGGCTTTTTTTCTGTTTATTACTAGTTTTATTTCTGGCTTATTCCGAGAATAATCAGATTCGACCGCAGCTAAATTTCTATTTTTTCTTAATTCCTTCATTATTAATTTTTGCCATCTTTCGAGTTGATCATAACTATTTCCTAATAAAACCATTTGTACTGGTTTATTATAGCTGCTAACCCGAATACTTTGTGGAGAAATAGGAAAAGCAAGAGCTTGAGGCACAGTTACTATTTTCCCTATTGCTTTTCTCATAATTTTTTTTGCGCTTTCATTTCTGTCCTTCCAGTCATCCAACAAAGCTATAATAATGAAACTATTATAAGATTTACTTGCTCTTCCAAATCCAGGGACTCTCATAATTACCCTTTTATAAGATTCTCCTTCTTTTTTAATTAAAGGAATTAATCTTCTTTCTATTTCCTCAGCTTTATCTGCGGTGTACTGAAATGAACTTCCTTCATCAGTTTTTCCTATAACCAGATAAACACCTCGATCTTCTTGTGGAAGTAGTTCTTTAGGAGAGAAATTAAAAAGTAATACGGACGCTATTACAACAAAAAACATAAATCCAATTACGATTTTTTGTTTATTTATCCAATAGTTTAATGTTTCTGAATAAAATTCTAAGAAGGATTTATAATATTTTTCAAATTTTAAAATGACTTTTGATTTTTTTGTGTTTTTGTTAAGAAATTTACTTCCAAGCATAGGAGAGAGAGTTAGAGCCACAAAAGAGGATACTACTATTGCAAAGGTTAAAGAAATTGCTGTCTCTCTAAATAATGTTCCAGATATTCCTTCGATAAAGATTAAAGGTAAAAAAACTGCAACCAAAACAAGCGTTGTTGAAATTATTGCAAAAGTTACACTTTTTGATCCATTAACTGAAGCCACCAAAGGAGTCTCACCACTTTCTACTCTGTTATATATTGCGTCAGTCATTATAATGGAGTCATCTACAACTATTCCTATAGCTAAAATAGCTGCCAAAAGTACAAAAATATTTATTGATAAACCAAAAAACCACAAACCTAGAGAAGCGGAAATTAGACTTACTGGAAGCGCAACCGCAGGAACAATTACAGCTTTTAAATTTCCTAAAAATAAATAAATAATTATTACAACCAATACAAAAGCGATTGCTAATGTTTTGTATACTTCATTTATGGCAGCATTTATGTAAGTTGCCCTGTCAAATGAAACTCCTAATTTAAGTCCATCTGGTAAAGTTTTTTGAACAATTTTAATTCGATCTCTTACTCTCTTTGATAATTCTACAGTGGATGCTCCACTTTTTGCATAAATTCCTATTCCAACAACTTTTTCATTAGGTTTTCCATCTTTGCTCTGTGCTTTAAAAAGAGTTTTTTCAGATACGGGACCATATTTTACTTCAGCAACGTTTTCCAACCGAATAACACTATTCTTAATTTTTTTTATGGGTAATTGTTTTATTGAAGATAAATCTTTGTAAGCTTTATCGAGATTAATTGTTAAATCGATATTTGTAGCTTCTAAACTTCCGGCTGGAAGACTAATATTTTCTTTTCTTAGAGCTTGTTCAACTTCTTGTATCGTTAGATCATTAGCGGCGAGCTTAGTTGGAGAAATATATATTCTGACACTTAATTCACGAAGACCACCTACCAAAATTCTTCCTACACCTTTAACATTTGAAAAATTATCTACAAGATACCTACGTGTGTAATCTCCAATTTCTAAATCATTCCAAGTAGCTGAAGATACAGATAACCACATTGAAGTAGTAAAGCCAGCGCTTTGTTTAAGTATTTCAGGAGCATCAGCATCTTCAGGAAGATTATCCGAAACTCTACTGACTCTGTCTCTTATATCGTTTGTTGCAGCATCAAGATCAATAGATGTATCAAATTCAATTTTAATTGTTGCTCTTCCATTTTCTGCAGTTGAATCGATATTTTTTATTCCTTCAGCACCTCCAATTACATCTTCTATTATTTCAACAACTTCGCTTGAAATAATTTCCGCAGATGCTCCTTGATAATCTACTTGTACTTGTACCACTGGAGGCTGAAGCCCCGAGGGTAGTTCTCTAACTGGCAGTTTCCAGAATACGAATAGACCAAAAACTACAAGTATCATTGAAAAAACAGCTGATACGACTGGTCTGCGAATTGATAGATCGGTAATAAACATCTGCAGTTTTATTATTGTGATTTAATAATAGGTTTTACCTTCATATCAGGTCTAACCTTGGTTAACCCTTCAGCAATTATTTTGTCACCCTGATTTAATCCTTTTAATATTTCAAGATTGCCTTTACTTCTAATTCCTGTTTCAATTTCAGTTTTTTTAGTCATGTTATTTTCAATTATTTTATAAATGAATTTTTTGCTTCCTTCATACATAACACTTGTATCGGGCACTCCTAAGGCATCTTTCTCATTATAAATTATTTCAATTTCAAGAAGAGAGCCTGGAATGATTTCAGTATTTTCATTATTAATTTTAGCACGCGCTAGTATTGATCTTGTTTGAGCATCTACACGTGATGCAACAGATTCAATTTCACCTTTATAAATTTTATCTTTGTAAGCTGAAAATTTTGCATTAAGTTTAAGGCCTTTTTTTAGTACCGCAGCATAAACCTCAGGTATTTTTAAGTCGCATAAAACTTTTCTAGAGTCATCTAATGTTAAAATAATTGTATTTTCGGAACCTAAACTACTGCCACTAATACCTCTCTTGCCAATGACACCACTAAAAGGAGCGGTAATAGTTTTTGTTGTTAATTTAGCTATAACGTCACCTTTGTTGACTTTATTGTTAAAATTAATTGGTTCTAACAATTCATTTTTTTTTATTTTGTAAGAAGAAGTTCTGCTGCTTAAAGATGTGCAATAACTTTCTAATGATTGGTTGAATTTTTTATTTACAACCACCTCAACAACTACCCCTGGTGGAGGCCGTTTAGAAAATTTTTTCTTAAAATAAAGTCCAACTGCATATCTGCCAATTATAACTAGAGCAATGACTAGAAAAAATATTATAATCGCAATTGTTATTTTTTTTGATCTTTTCATTTATTTTTTTACAAATTCAGTCCAACTTCCAATATATATTTTTGCGATATAATCATCATTTATTAGTGAATATGCAAGAGCTAGACTTGCCGCTGATACTGAACTTCCGCAGCTCATTACTATTTTATTACTGCTAATTTTGCTCGAATTAAATATATCTCTTAATTTTTTTGTATCCAAAAAAGTATTATCTTTTGTATTCACAATTTCACTTAGTGGCATTGATTTTGACCCTTCAATAGAACCACTTTTGACTCCAGGCCTTGGCTCGGGTTCTAAACCTAAAAATCGATTTTTACTTCTAGCATCAAGAATAGTGAATTCCTTTCTTTTTATATTTTCATCAATTTGAGATTTTACTTTAATCATATTTTTATTTTCCTTAGCTTTATACTTGGATGGAATTATTTCAGTTTTTAGGTTTGTAGTTTTTCGATTTTCTAATTTCCATTTTTTCATTCCTCCATTTAATACCGAAACTAATTTTGGATCATGTCCAAAATAAAGAAATTGAAACCAAGCACGACAGCTAGAAATCAAATCACTATAGCAATAAATAATAATTCTATCAGTATTTGAAATCCCCATTTCTGAAATAGTTTTTTCGTATTCACTTACTGAAGGAAGAAAATGGCCGTGTGGTAAATCTTTTTTCTGATTAGAATTTTTGTCTAGGTCAAAAAAAATTGCATTTTCTATATGTTCTTTGTTGTATTCTTCAGCTGCATTTCGATTTTTAACTAGATGCCAAGTAGCATCAATAATTTTAACCTTATTTAAATTTTTGCTGAGCCAATCTGTTGAAACTAAAGTCATTTTTTCCTTCGTTTTTCAAAATATTTTTGATGGTATTCTTCTGCTCTGCAATAATTTTTTTCTTTTTTTATAACTGTAACTACTTTACCGTTAAGCTTTTTATTTACCTCATCTAATACTTTTTGAGCAGATATTTTTTCTTCTTCCGTAGTATAAAAAATTTCTGATCGATACTGATAACCAACATTAGGTCCTTGGCGATCAAGAGTTGTTGGATCATGGATTTTAAAAAATAATCTAGTGACGTCTTCATAAGAAATTATTTTGGGGTCAAATGTAACTTTAACAACTTCTATATGTTCAGTATCTCCACCACATACTTGTTCATATGTTACTTTTGGATTTTTTCCACCGCAGTACCCACATTCCGTAGAAATAATACCCGGAACACTTTGATATTCAATTTCATCCCAAAAGCAGCCAATGCCCCCTATAAATTTTTGCATAATATTTTTTAATTTAATGATAAATATAAATGAAAATACCAAAATGATCAAAAATCAAAACCATCTGGGAGGAATATGTATGATCTTAAGCGTCTTATTTTTTTCACTTATGGATGTTTTAATAAAAGTTACATATGAATATGATGTCGGACAGGTAATGTTTTCCAGGGCTTTGTTTGGACTTATTCCTATTTTTTTTTTAATACCAAGAAACCGTCTAAAAAATTTCTATAAAACAAAATATGTGAGTTTACATTTTTATAGATCTTTTGTTGGCGCTATTGCCATGTACGCCATTTTTGTAGGACTTCGAAATTTAGAACTTGCAGAAGTTACTTCAATGGCTTTTTCAGGACCAATTTGGGTAGTTATATTTTCAATTTTATTCTTAGGTGAAAAAATAAAGATGAAACGATGGATCGCAGTTGGTCTTGGGTTTATAGGGGTTCTTGTAATTTCAAAACCAGGATTTGATAACTTAAATTTATATTATATTTATCCAGTAATATTTACCTTAGGTTTCGCTGGTGTTTCTATATTTATTCGCAAATTAACTCTTGTAGGTGAGCCCGTTTATTTAATTGCTTTTTATTTTTCTCTTTGTTCCGCAATTTTTGGTCTTTTTACTTTACCATTTGGTGGATGGGTAATGCCTTCTGTTTATGATTTTGGTTTACTAATTCTAATAGGACTTTTTGGAAGTATTGCAAACTTACTTCTTACAAAATCTTATCAATTAGCAGAGGTTTCATTGACAACACCACTAAAATATTTGTCACTTGTTTTTGCAATTATTTTTGGATTTTATCTTTTTAACGAAATTCCAACGATTTATACTTTATCTGGAGCTGGTTTAATTGTGATTTCTTCAGCTATAATATTTGTTAGAGAGCATCAATTAAAAAAACCTATTACTTTGCCTAGACAACAATGAAGCGTCCTCCTTCTTATTGGCAAAAAGCAAAAAGAGAATTATCTAAAAGAGATTCTGTATTAAGAAAAATAATAAAAAAATATAATAAAGGTTTTTTAACCACAAGAAATAAACCATTTTTTTCTTTGTGTCGTACTATAGTAGGTCAACAAATTAGTACAAGGGCAGCCGATTCAATTTGGAGTAAATTTGAAAAAAAATGTAAAAAGAATATTAAACCAAAAATAATACTTAAAATATCTTCTCGTAATTTAAAAAGCGCCGGCCTATCTAGACAAAAAGTAAGTTATTTAAAAAATATTGCTAAGGCTTTTATAAGCAAATCTTTTGATGTAGCTAAACTTAAAAAAATGAATGACAATGAAGCTATTAATTATATAACAAAATTAAAAGGTCTAGGTGTTTGGAGTGCTGAAATGTTTTTAATGTTCAATTTGAATAGACCAAATATATTTCCAGTTAAAGACATAGGATTGTTAAGGGCGATATCCAGAAATTATAAAACAGTTTATCCACCAAGCAAAAAAATTTTAGAAAAAATTTCTAAAATTCACTATGGTTATAGAACAGTATTTACTTGGTACATGTGGAGATCAATTGATCCGTCAGATATTGAATATTAAATATTTTTACGACTTAAATCTTCTAAACGTAAACTAGCAATTTTTTTTACTTGCTTTATAGCTTCTTCAAATTCTGTTTGCGGTTCAGAATTAATCCTTTTTCGAAAATTATCTAATATTTCAATTTTGCCTTTGCCTTTTACTGCTAGTATAAAAGGAAAACCAAATTTTTTGTAAGTATCATTAAGTTTTTTAAATTCATTGAATTCTTCTTTTGTGCACTGATCTAATCCAGCAGTTTTTTGTTCTTTTAACGAATCTGGAGTTAATGAACTTATTTTTGTTTTATTACCTAAATCAGGATGGTCATTAAGAATTTTTAATTTTTTTTCTTTTGAAGATATGTCAAAAAGGTTTTTGTTTATATAAATCTTCAGCAATCCATATCGCATTTTCGAATATATTAGCGAAAACTTTAATAAATTCACTTTTAGACAATTTATTAATTTTATTGATCATATTTATTTAGTTTATATAATATCTTATGACAAAATTAACCACTCATTGCCTGGATACATTTTCTGGAAAACCTGCAAAAGGTGTTAGGGTAGATGTCTATTTTGTTTCAGCGAATAGGACAAAACTTAACTCTGCAATATTAAACAACAATGGCCGAACAGATAAACCATTAGTTGATGGTATTAATTTTAAAGAAGGTGAGTATGAACTTGTTTTCTTTGTGGGTGATTATTTTAAAAATAAGACTGATTTACCCAAAACACCTTTTTTAAATGAAGTGGTAATCAAGTTTGGAATAAGTGATCCCAAAGAACATTATCATGTACCTTTACTTGTCAGTCCTTGGAGTTATTCGACTTATCGAGGTAGTTAATGACCTCAAATACTATTAAGTTTGTTCATGAAAATCGAATTGTAGAAATTAAGAATCCCGAACCAAATGAAACTTTACTTAACTACATTAGAATAAAATTAAAAAAAACTGGTACCAAAGAGGGTTGCGCAGAGGGAGGTTGCGGAGCTTGCACAGTCGTGTTGGGTGAATTAAAAAATAAAAATATCAATTATAGTGCAGTGAATTCTTGCATAATGTTTTTGCCCACTCTTCAGGGTAAGCAACTTATACTTGTGGAGGATTTAATTTATAAAAATGGTTCATTGCATCCAGTACAACAAGCAATGGTTAATTATCACAGTTCACAATGCGGATTTTGTACACCAGGATTTGTTATGTCTTTATTTTCTATGTTTAAAAATCATTCAAGATTTAAAGATAGTATAATCAGAGATTCAATCTCAGGAAATCTTTGTCGTTGTACCGGCTATCAACCTATAATTAAAGCTGCAAAAAGTTTAAATAATAAAAATAAAATTGATCACTTTAATAAGAATAAAAAAAATATAATTAACATGCTAGAAAAAATAAATAATCAAAGTATTGTTATTTATAAAAAAGATAAAAAATATTTTGCCCCTAGATATGTACAGGAACTAAAAAAAATTCTTAAGAAAAATATTGATTCACATTTACTTAGTGGTGGCACAGATTTGTCACTTAAAGTTACTAAAGAAAGAAACGATATGAATTCTATTATTTATATGAATTCAATTAATGAGTTAAATTATATAAGAAATAACAACGGATACATTGAAGTGGGAGCCACTACTCCGTTAATTAAATTTGAAAATTATATAAAAAAATATTATATCGATTTTGCCAACATCCTTAAAAGATATGGATCGGTACAAATAAGGAATGTAGGAACCATAGCAGGCAATATAGCTACAGCATCACCAATAGGAGATACCTTACCCATATTGCTTTCACTCGATGCAAAGGTAGTCTTACGAAGCATTAAAAAAACAAAGATAATTTCACTAGAAGACTTTTTTATTGATTATCGGAAAACTAAATTAAAAAAAGGACAATTTATTGATTCAATAAGGATTCCTTTGTTTCCAAAAAATATTTTTAAAGCTTATAAAATTTCAAAAAGATTTGATGACGATATTTCATCTGTCTGCGCTTCCTTTAACTTAGAATTAAAAAATAAAATAATTAAAAGTATAAAGGTTGCATATGGAGGCATGGCATCAATTCCTAAAAGAGCAAAGTTTTGTGAAAAAATACTTTTAAACTCATCAATAACAGAGAAAACAATTATTGAAGCTAAGGAAGCTTTAGAGAAAGATTTCAAACCTATTAGCGATATGCGAGCTAGTGGAAAATACCGTATCATGGTTGCAAAAAATTTACTTCATAAGTGTTTTTTAGAAATAGAGCAAAAAAAATTAATAAGAATAGATAATTAAAATGGGTAAAGAAATTTTTATTCAAGAAAAAAGACCTCACGAAAGTGGAGTAAAACATGTAAGTGGTTATGCTTATTACACTGATGATATTTTTGAACCAGAAGGGACTTTATATGGGGCTATTGGGTGGGCAAAAAAATCACATGCAATTATTAAAAAGATTAATCTTGAAAATGTGATAAAGAGCGAAGGTGTCATAGCTGTTGTTACCAGCAAAGATATTCCAGGCAGAAATGATGTTGGTCCAGTTTATGATGGGGATCCTATTTTTCCAAAAAAAAAAGTTGAATATTTTGGTCAACCCTTATTTGCCGTTGCGGCTAAAACAACTGAACTTGCGAGAAAAGCAGTTTTAAAAGCTAAAATTAGTTATAAAACTCTAAAACCAATTGTTGAAATCAAAGATGCATTAAAGAAAAAATCGTTTGTTCTTAAGGGGCAAATTATTAAAAAGGGAGATCCTGCAAAAAAAATTCATGAAGCAGCTAATAGCTTAAAAGGTAATTTTACCACAGGTAGCCAAGAACATTTTGCCCTCGAAGGACAAGTTGCATTTGTAATACCAGAGGAAGACAGTGATTTTAAAGTGTACTCCAGCACGCAACACCCTGGTGAAACTCAACAAATTATAGCAAAGATGTTAAATCAAAAAAGTAATACCATTACAGTAATTGTTAGGAGAATAGGCGGAGGTTTTGGGGGAAAAGAAACACAATCCTTTATTTTTGCATCTATCTGCACACTTTTAGCAAAAAAAACTAAACTTCCAGTAAAACTTAGAATGGATAGAGATGATGATATAATTATTACAGGCAAAAGACATGATTTTTATTCAGAGTACGAAGTAGGTTATGATGAACTTGGGGTAATTGAAGGTTTAAAAATAAAACTTTCAGCAAGATGTGGATTTTCACCAGATTTATCTGGCGCAATTAATTCTAGAGCTTTGTTGCACGTAGATAATGCTTACTATTTACCAAATGTTTCAATAGAAAACTATCTTTGTAAAACAAATACGTCTTCATCTACGGCTTTTAGAGGTTTTGGTGGAAACCAAGGTATGATGGTTATTGAAAATATTATCGATAACATAGCGAGATCACTAAATAAAGATCCCTCAGAAATAAGAAGAAGAAATTTTTATCAAAAAGAGAAAAAAAATATTACTCATTACGGTATGAAAATTGAAGATAATATTATTCATGAACTTTTTGATAAGTTGATAAAATCTTCAAATTATAAAAGTAGACAGTTAGATGTAAAAAAATTTAATTTAAATAATAAATATTTAAAAAAAGGAATTGCAATAACGCCAGTCAAATTTGGTATTAGCTTTACGACTTGGCATCTTAATCAAGCAGGAGCTCTAGTACACATTTATAGTAATGATGGAAGCGTGCATGTAAATACAGGAGCTATTGAGATGGGTCAGGGCACCTATACAAAAATTGCACAGCTGGCAGCAAATGAATTAGGCTTACCTTTTAGTAAAATTAAAGTTACAGCTACACGTACAGATAAAGTACCCAACACATCAGCATCAGCCGCCAGTTCTACTACAGATCTTAATGGTGCGGCTGCCATCAACGCTATATATAGAATAAAGCAAAATCTAGCTTCATTTGTAAAACGTAAATATGGAATTAAAAGTGGAGAAGCTATTTATGAAAACGGTTTAGTTAAATTTAAA
This sequence comes from uncultured Pelagibacteraceae bacterium, assembly GCA_902607735.1. Lineage (GTDB taxonomy): Bacteria > Pseudomonadota > Alphaproteobacteria > Pelagibacterales > Pelagibacteraceae > AG-414-E02. The sequence goes on from CACLLG010000009.1 coordinate 11,937, forward strand.
GGAAAATCATTTAGATTTAATTCTCTGATTAAAGAAGCTTATCTTAATAGAGTTTCATTATCTTCTTCTGGTTTTTACACAACTCCAAAAATACATTTTAACAAAAAAACCTTTCTAGGAAGACCATTCCTTTATTTTTGTTACGGAGCAGCAGTTTCAGAAGTTTTGATTGATACTTTGACTGGTGAAAATAAAATTTTACGCGCTGATATATTACATGATGCAGGTAGGGCAATTAATACAGCAATTGAACTTGGGCAGATAGAAGGTGGCTTTGTTCAAGGAGCTGGATGGTTAACTATGGAAGAGGTTAATTGGAAATCGAATGGACAACTTACAACTCACTCTCCTTCAACTTATAAAATTCCAGCAGTTAATGACATGCCAAAAAAATTTAATGTAGAAATTTATAAATATGGAAAAAATAAAGAAAATGTTGTAAATAAATCAAAAACTACTGGGGAACCACCACTAATGAATGCAATGTCAGTATTTTTTGCAATCAAGGATGCCATTGCGTCAGTGGCTAATTACAACACAATACCAACTATAAATGCACCAGCTACGCCAGAAAAAATTCTAATGAGTATAAAAAAATTGAAGCAAAAATTATGAAAAATAAATTTATGAAACGTGCCATAGAACTTTCAATAGAAAGTATTAATTCTGGAGGCGGACCTTTCGGAAGTGTTATTGTCAAGAATGACAAAATTATTTCGGAAGGATCAAATAAAGTTACATCAAGTAATGATCCTACAGCGCATGGTGAAATTGTTGCTATTCGAGAGGCATGCAGAAAAGTAAATAACTTTAGCCTCAAAGGACTTGAATTGTATTCGACATGCGAACCATGTCCTATGTGTTTATCTGCAATTTATTGGGCAAGAATTGACAAAATATACTACGCAAATACCAGAAAAGATGCTCAAAAAATTGATTTTGATGATTCATTAATTTATGCAGAATTTAAAAAAAATATTAATGAAAGAAAAATCCCTATGATTCAAATGATGAGAAACGAAGCTTTAAAAGCTTTTGAATTATGGGATAAAAAAACAGATAAGGTTAAATATTAAATGGAATTCTTACCTGATATTTCCAAATGGACTCAAGCGCTACTTAGATGGGGACATGTTTTTTTTGCTATACTCTGGGTGGGTACATCATTTACTTTTAATTACCTAGATAACAAATTGCCAAAAAATTCAAAAGCAGAAGATATTGAGGCCGAAGGAATTTTGCAACACAGTGGTTATTATTATAAACTAACCAGATATCATGGCGCTCCTCAAGGAGTTCCAAAGAATGTAATACTTTGGAAATACACTTCGTATTTAACTTTTTTATCAGGAATGGCATTATTAATATTAATTTATTATGTGAACGCAGATATTTTAATGGTTGATAAAAGAATAAATGAAAATATCTCTTCTTTTTTAGCCATAACAATTTCAGTGCTGTCTATAATTGGATCTTGGTTAATATATGATTTTATTTGCAAATCTAAATTAATAAATTATAAAATTATTTTTCCAACGGTACTTTTAATTATTGGTACAGCTATTTCATTTGGATTGACTAAAATTTATGGTTCACGATTTGCCTTTTTACAAACTGGTATTATTTTGGGGAGCATAATGACGATGAATGTATTTTTTGTTATAGCGCCTAACGGTAGAAAAATTGCATCAGCAGTATTAAAAAAAGAAAGATTTGATTTAATTCTTTCACTTCGAGCAAAGATTAGGTCAGTTCATAACAATATTATTACATTATTGGTTTTATTTATAATGTTAAGTGGGCACACTTCTTTTGTATGGGCTAGCAAATACAACTGGATAATTCTTTCTATACTGGCAATAATTTTTGGAACAATTCAATATTACGTTAATTACAAAAATAAAAAGGAAAGTAATTAAACTCCTTCTACAATTTGTAAATTTCTTTCTGTTGAGCTTTTAGCTAGATTCCAAGCATCTTGATATTCTTTAGAATTGTAGCACTTATTTGCTGCTTCATAGCTTGGAAATTCCCATATTACAGTTCTCGGAAAATCATTACCCTCAAGACATTTATATTTTCCTCCCCTAACAAGAGGCTTTCCTCCGCAACTTTTTATCGTCTCAGTTGCTTTTGTGGCATAATTTACAAGATTATCTTTATTTTCTATTTTATTATAAGTAGCTAACCAATATCCTTTTGGCATAAATTTTCTCCTTTTTAATTAAGTTTTTTTTAACTATGATACCAGAATTAGCATGTCAGAAAAATTAATTGTTTCTTGGGAAGAATATAACAAGACCGTAGAAAAGCTCGCCATCATGGTGCATGAAAGTGGATATAAACCCACTTTGCTTGTAGGAATAATGAGGGGAGCCGCTCCTATGATTGATCTTTTAAGTAGAGTTTTTAAGTTAAAATGTGCCTATCTTGCAGTGGAATCATATAGCGGCAAAGGTGTTGAGGATGAACAAGGTAATATAATTTTTTCTCGTGAGATGAGTTCTATTGCAAAAAATATGGGAGGAAGAATCCTTTTATGCGATGATCTTGCAGATACAGGAATAACCTTTAATAAAAGTGTTGATTGGTTAAAAAATTATGAACCAATTAAAAATAAAATTGAGGATATAAAGACAGCAACTTTGTGGAAAAAAAAGAAATCAACATTTGACCCAGATTACTGTGCAGTAAAATTACCCGATAATCCTTGGATAGTTCAACCATTTGAACATTATGAGGAAATAAGAATTGAAGATATAAAAAAGAAACACTCCAAATAAAAAAAGGGCCAGAATAAATCCGGCCCTTTTTAATATTATAAAAATTCTTAAATTATTAAGAATATATAAATAGATTTATAGCACTTAAAACTGCAACAACCCAAATAGCAGGAGATACTCCTTGTACTTTTCCAGTGCAAATTTTAATCAATGCATAAACTACAAAGGCAACTGCTATACCGTGGCTGATATTATAGGTAAATGCCATTGTAAGAGCTGCTAAAACTGCAGGTCCAGACTCAGCGATATCATTCCATTCTATATCTTTCAGTTGTTGTAAGAAAAGAACAGAAATAAAAATTAATACAGCTGCATCAATTTGTTTAGGTATACTTAAAAACAAAGGTGAGAAGAATATCATTAATAAAAATAATACTCCGATCACAATTGAAGTCATACCTGTTCTTCCGCCTTCTTTAACTCCAGCTCCTGACTCGATGTAAGAAGTTACTGTTGTTGTACCTAAAAAAGCACCTGCAACAGTTCCTACAGAATCTGAAAGAAGAGCTTTGTCAATATCTTCAACCTTACCTTTGCTATCAACTTTTCCAGCTACGTTAGCAACCGATGTTAAGGTCCCAGCCGTATCAAAGAAATCTACAAAGAATAAAGTAAAGACAACTGATACCATCGCTCCTGAAAAAACTGCATTAAGATTAAAATCAAAAAAATGAGTTATCGCAGGAATCTTAACAGATGCTAAAGTTGAAAAGTTTGAATAATTAGCATCCAATATTGGATCAGGAACAAAAACCCATGCAAACACGGTCCAGCCAGTCATTGCAATTATAATTGCACCTTTAATTTTTAACTTATCTAACACAAACATTGTGACCAGAGCAGCTAAAGCAATTAAAATTAATGGATTTTGTAAAAATCCAAATGAAAGCTGTATCACTGTTTCATTTCCAGACGGTACGGTTAAACCCATCAAGGTGAATCCAATTAAAGCTAGAAAAAGTCCAATACCAGCTCCAATACCAAGTTTTAAACTTTTTGGAATTGAGTTAATGATCCATGCTCTAACAGGTGTAACTGAAATAATAACGAACAGAATTCCAGCAACCAAAACTGCACCAAGCGCTTCTTGTGGCGTATGCCCTAAAGCATCGCAGACAAAAAATGCCACATAGGCATTTAGGCCCATTCCACAAGACAAACCAATTGGCCATGTCTTACCATAGAAGCCCATTATGAAACAGGCAATTGCTGTTGCAAGAACTGTTGCAGTAAAAACTGATCCTGCATCAAATCCGCCAGCACTTAGAATCATAGGCTGTAACGCCAAAATATAGGCCATCGTTAAAAAAGTTGTAACTCCAGCTCTAACTTCGGTTTTAAAGTCAGTCCCATGTTTTCTATAATTAAAATATTTATCCATCATAAATATTTTCCTCCATAAATTGTTAATGAATTGATTTTAATAAACCTTATTCAAGAAGTCACAACGATAATAAAAAATAAAATACAACTTTCAGGCTATGTTTGTTTATAAAATCTATGATATTCTATGTTAAGTTGTAAGCATGAAATTGTTTTTTAGCATATTATTGGCTTTTTTGCTTTCTGGTTGCCAGACCATAGAAAACAAAACAGACAAAATTGGAAAGAAACAAATTAAAGAAATAAGCAAATTTCTTCAACAACCCGAATCAGAATTGAAAATAGAAATGGGCGAACCTGATGAAATTACACATGATGCAAAAGGTTCTAAATTTTATATCTACAAGAAAAAAAAATACGGTATTACCTGTGAAAAAAAGTTTCAAATAGATGAGAATAATATGGTTGTTGGAGTATCTAGCAGAGGCTGCTTTTAAATTACTTGCGAAAACTTATGTTCTCGCAAGTAAGGCTTAAACTTATTGAATTGGAATAAGTTTCTTTTTCTTTTGCTCTGGCAAAATTTTTTCACAGTTTATCGTCAAAAGACCATCTTTAAGTTCTGCTCCATTTACTTTTACGTCATCAGCAATCGTAAATGATCTAGAAAATGATCTCTGAGATATGCCCTTATGAATTATCTTGTCACCATCTTTTTCAATAGTTTTATTAACTTTTTTAGTTTTAACTGTTAAAAGTTTATCTTCAAACTCTACTTCAACATCATCTTTGTTAAAGCCAGCAACCGCTAATTCAATAGCATACTTATCTTTTCCAGCCTTTCTGATATTGTATGGGGGATAATTACTTTGAACCATTCCACCATTACCTAACATCGATTCAAACTGATCAAACATATTGTCGAATCCAATGCTAAAAGGTCTTAGAGAATTAAAGATTGATAGATCCTTACTTGTCATATTTTCCTCCTTTTTTTAGCAAGGTTAATTTATGTAGGCTCTACAATAGCAACCTACAATTTTTATATGGGTATATTTTTTAAAATTTCAAGATTAGTTATTTAATTTATTTATTATTTTAAAAATGAAACTAAAATCAAAAGCAATTTCTTCAATAGCAGAATCTCTTCCAGATTTTCCTCCATGACCTGCATCTTCTAACTCACATTTGAGCAGTAATAAATTATTATCTGTTTTGTATTGCCTCAATTTAGCAGTAAATTTTAAAGGCTCATCAAAAAGTACTCTAACATCTTTTATGTTAGTTATTAATAATAAATTAGGATAGTTCATTTTTTTAATATTATGATAAGGAGAATAAGATTTAATATATTCAAAGTGTTGCTTATTATTTTTTGCGTCACCGAATTCAGTTAATTCGCCCAATGTAAGTGGTAAAGAGTGATCTAAGTTAGTAGTAAGTGAGTCCAAGAAACCTACTTGAATAACCATTCCTAAAAATAATTCTGGAGCTTGATTTGCAACAGCTCCCAATAAAAGACCTCCAGCACTACCTCCATATCCAATTACTCCACCTTTATAAGTATATTTTTTTTCAATCAAGAAATTTGCGGCAGATATATAATCTTCAAAGGTATTTTTTTTATTCAACATTTTACCCTCTTCGTGAAAAATTTCACCACGTTCACGACCACCCCTAACAGATGCATCACACCAAATAATATTTCTATTAAGTAAACTAAGCCTTGTATTTGAAAAGCCAAAAGAAAGAGAATTTCCGTAGCTGCCGTATCCGTGTAATAAAACATTAGCAGTTCCATCAATTTTCACATCCTTATGTCTTGTTATGGTTAAAGGTATTAATCTTCCATCATGAGATTTGCATTCTAATCTTTCCGTGATGTAATTTTTTGGTGAGAAATCTTTGTCTAAGATTTGCTCTTCCTTTACAAATTTTTTTTCTTTTGTTTTTAAATTATAAATATAAGCTCTTGAATTAGTTTTTGGTGAAGAATAATTAATGTAAACGTTATCCGTATCAGTTTCTTTTTGCATTTCAGAAATAGATGGACTCCAAACTTTTTCATCAGAAAATTTTAACTCTTCTTCTTTATTGCTTTTAATATTTCTTACAAATAATTTAGGTAATGCATTGGACATTTCACTTCTGATGATCCAGTTATCTAAGAACTCAAGTCCACCTATAACTACTTCTTTTTTAGCAGGAATAAAATCTTCCCAATCTTCAATATTTTCATGCTTGCATCTACAAATTTTATAATCGGGAGCGTCCTGGTTGGTATGGATATATATGTGATTTTGCCATGAATCGATATCATATTTGATTTTTTCACTGCGTTTTTGAAACAGCTTTAAATTTATTTTTTCTTCATCAGCCAAAAAGTAGTGAGTTTCAGTTGTGCTATGGTCAGATGTATTAACTGTGAAAAATTTTTTGTCTGCTGTTAAGCCTCCCATTCCCACTGTAAATCTTGAATCAGATTCTTCGTATATTAGTTTATCTTCTTTTTGAGAAGATCCAATTTTATGTCTAAAGACTTTTTTGGGTTGATGCTTTGAATTTAATTGAGTGTAGAAAATATATTTAGAATCTTTACTAAATGTTATTCCACCAGATGTATTTTTTATTTTTTCAGTAACTATTTTTTTATCGTTTATTGTTCTTATATGTATAGTATAATATTCTGACCCATCTAGATCTAAAGAATATCCAAGAAGTGAATGATCATGACTTACAGCAAGATCACCTACACCAAAGTAACTAGCGCCTATTTTTTTTTTTTCTTCGTCACCATTCCAATATTCTTGAGCTTTATTACTACTATCTCCTATCTTTTTTCTTAATTGTATGGGATAATTATTTTTTGTAGTTGTTTTTGTCCAGTATTCCCATCCATCTTTTTTATAAAAATAATGGAGAGATTCATCATCTAATTTAATTCTTCCCTTAATTTCTTCAAATAATTTTTTTTGAAATTTTTCAGTATCCTGCATTTGAGATTTTGTGTAGGCATTTTCTTCTTCTAAATATTTTCTTACTTCGGGATTTAATTTTGAGCTATCTTTTAGTACTTCAAGAATATTTTTTTGATGTACCCAGGAAAATTCATCTTTTATCTGATGACCATGATACTTTTTGACTTCTAATTTTCGTTTTAATTTAGGAGGATTTATCATTAGAATAGTTATTTATATGAATATTGTAATAACTGGAATAATAATTTTTGTCCTATCATTTTTGTTATTATCTTGGTTTGCAAGACAAAAAACACAGAAAATAGCAAAAGGTGTTCGAAATTTACTTATTGTTGCATCTCTTCTAATAGCAATAGTTTTGGCTATAGGTGGAAGAATATTATTTTCACTTCCTTTATTTTTTTTGGCTCTATCAGCCCTCAAAATAAAAGGTCTTACCGCACTTCAAATTTGGCAAATATGGAGATTATTAAACTATCTGCGAGCGACAGGAAGATATTCGCATTTTGGAAAAAACAATCAAACACAATCTTCCGGCAGTTTATCAATTGACGAGGCTTATAAAATTTTAGGATTAAAAAAAGGATGTTTAAAAGAAGATGTGATTAAAGCTGCAAATGGGCTTCAAAAAAAAATACACCCAGATGTTAATCCTAATTCAAACACTGAACGTTTAAGCCAAATAGTTAACGAAGCAAAAGAGATTTTGCTAAAGCACGACTTTAGTTAATTTATTTGTTCCAAAGCTACCTTAAGAACTTTTTCAAATGATATTTTATCTTTACCTCTAGTATTATGACCACAACTTTCTATAGTTTCACCATCTGGAACAATAATCGAAATATTTTTACTATAAACACCATAAGCAGAGGGAGGAGAATCCATAAATAAAAATAAAGATTTTAAACCCAAACCTGAAGATATGTGACCCCAACCGGTATCGTTGCCAATATAATATTGGGATGCAGCAATAATGGGTATTGTTTCAGCAATACTCATTTTTGAAAAGGATGTGCAGTTTTTTCCTATAGAAGAATCCATGACTTGTTTGATCAGATCTTCATCTTGTGGTCCTCCCGCAAGAAAAAATTTACTATTATATTTTTTATTAATTGCTTCAAATAATTGAATATAGTTTTTTATACCCCAACGTTTCGTGGAGCCAGAAGCAGAAATTCCACACACTATGTTTTTCGTATTATTGTTTAGATCGAACTTATTTTTTGCTTTCTCAACATCTTTATTGTTACAATATATTTTTGATTGAGGATCAATTTTTGTGTTTAATGTTTTTTCAGTAAATTCTTTTGCCGTTTTAAAGAAATTTTTTCCTTTTTTTGAAAAAAATTTATAATGAAAATTATTCATAATGCCTGATAATTTTGAAATTAGAAAGAGTCGCACGCTATCACTGTAAATATAAGACTGATCGAATTTTTTTGGTTTAATTTTCCTTATTATATTAAAAAAACCTTTTTCATCTAAATCAAGCACTTCACTAACATGCGGATCATGCTTAAATATTTCATTTGCTCGAGTATTTTTTTGAGCCAGAATTGTAACTGGCTTACCAATTTTCCGACTTATTTCATGGACAGAACTTGTTAGTACACAAATATCTCCTATTCCACGGTTTTTAAGAACTACTAAGGCTTTACTCATATGTTCCTTATTTTATATAATTTGTAACAAATAAATTGGTTAAAAACATGGCTATAAAAAAAGGAATATATGCTGCTTCGATGAGTATTTTCAATCAAGACTTATCTCTTGATGTAGACTCTACAATCCAACATTCTGAAAAACTAATAAAAGAGGGACTACATGGCGCTATATTTTTTGGATCTACTGGATGTTCACAACTTATCTCCTCTAAGGAGAAAAAAAAATTAATAGATAAACTTCATGAAAACAAATTTAAAGAACATTTTATGATTGGTACCGGAGTCAATGCTTTGAATGAAAATATTGAACTAATGAAACATTCATTGAAAAATGGAATAGATCGATTTCTACTGATGCCTCCAGCATATTATCATTATGATGATGATGGAGCATACTCTTTTTATGCAAATGTAGTTCAAAGAGTCCCAGAAAGTAAAATTATTTTATATAACTTTGAGAAATTAAGTGGTTATAAATTTAGTATTAAAATTATTGAAAAATTAGTTCGAGATTTTCCTAAACAAATTATTGGAGTTAAAGATAGTACATACAATTTATACGAAACGCTTAAAATACCAAATTTTTTGATTTTTCCTGGTTCAGAACTCAAATTATTAAAAGGACTTGAGCTCGGAAATAGCGGAATTATTTCTGCAATTTCTAACGTAACTGCTATATTGGCTCGTAGGGTTTATGATGATTTTATTAATAAAAAAAAACAAACCTTTAACGAAAAGCTTTGTGCTATTAGAAAAGTGTTTGATAATTACAATTTAATTTCTGGGGTACATAGTTTTATGTCATATGAAAATGAAAAATACAAAAGAATTTTGCCACCTCTAAGTTTACTTTCTGATTCAGATGAGAAAGAAATGATGTCAAAACTAAGAAAATTAGAATTTTTTCCTGAAAAAAATATTGCGGCTTAAATTATGTTATTAGCAAGATTGTTATGTAAAATATTTAAAAAGGACGGAATAGTTCTAGTAGATTCTAATGGACAAAAATATATTTGTGGCAAACCTAATTTAGAAAAACCATTAACCTTAAAACTATTAAAAAGGAATTTAAATTGGAAATTAGTATTGAATCCTGATTTAAATTTTCCAGAAGCATACATGAGAGGAGAGATCGAATTGGAAAATGGTACATTATTAGATTTTTTGAATATGACTTTTGAAAATATAGGACGTAAGGAAATTAATCTTTATGGAGCAACTTTTAAAAAAATTCTGCACTCTTGGAGATTTCTTACTAATTACAATCTACCAACTAAATCAAAAAAGGATATTCAGTATCACTATGATAAAGGTGAAGAGCTCTACGATTTATTTTTAGATAAAAAACATAGACAATATTCTTGTGCATATTTTATTTCTGAGAATGAAAGTTTGGAAGAGGCACAACAAAACAAAATTAATCATATCATTAAAAAATTAGATTTGCGCCCTGGGCAAAAAGTTCTAGACATTGGTTGCGGCTGGGGAGGTATGGCTTTTGAAATAGCTAGACAAAGTCAGTGTGAAGTGAAAGGAATATCTTTAAGTGAAAATCAAATTAACTACTGCAATAAAAAAGCAAGAGAATTAAAATTGGATAATCAAGTACATTTTGAACTTTGTGATTACCGATCAGTAAAAGGAAAATTTGAAAGAATTGTCAGCGTTGGAGCTTTCGAGCACTTTGGGAAAAAGTTTTACAAAACTTTTTTTAAAAAGGTGCATGATCTTATGGAGGAGAACGGCATATGTTTACTTCATACCATAGGTTCTGTCGGGCCCCCAGGACCAGTACAACCGTTTGTGCAAAAAAGAATTTTTCCAGGAGGTATTGTTCCAAGCCTGTCTGATTTGATTGTTCCAATTGAAAAAACAGGTTTGATTATAGCTGATAGCGAAACTTTGATACACCATTATGATAAAACATTAAAAGCTTGGTTAGATAGATTTTTACAGAATAAGAATAAAGCTAAATTTTTATACAACAAGGAGTTTGTAAGAATGTGGGAATGTTATTTATCAATGTGTTCGGCAGCATTTAAATTTAGGGATTTAGTTGTATATCAATTGCAGCTTGTAAAAAATTTTACAGCCACACCAAGTAATCGCAGAAATTATATATATAGATAAATATTTATTATATATAAATATAAATAGAATCACTTTTCATGAAAACAAAAAAAAAGAGAAAAATTAAAAGAAAATCTCATAGAAGAAAAGGCAATAGGCGCAAATTAAAGAAAAGAAAAAAAATAAAAATATTTAAAAAAATCAGAATAAAAAAAAAAAGAAAAAAAATAATTCGTTTAAAAAAATCATTAGCAAGTTTTAAAAAAGTAAGAATTTCCAAACTTTATCAATCTAAAAAACAGATAAAAAAAATAAGTTTTCAAAAAATTCTCAGTTTTATGCTACGCCCCATTTTTAAAGCTTATGAAGATTTTAAAGAAAAGAGAAAAATTGAAAAATTAAGAAAAATTGCTCTGGAGAAGAAAGAAAAAGAGAGACAAATAAAGGAAGAAAGACGTTTAAGATATGAGGCCAAACAAAAAGAACTTCGCGATGAAGTAAAACTTGCAAGAGAACGTGAGCAAGATTTAAAGAAATTTATCAGACAAGAACAAGCTATCTTAAGAAAAGAACAAGCACAAAAACGACGTCGTTTTTTAGAAGAAATCAAATTAGAGAAAAAAATTGAATCTTTTAGAAAAAGAGAACTGCAAGAAATTAAAAATTTAGAAAAGCTAGCATTAAGAGAAGAACGCGAAGATTATCGTCCTGTAGAAGATCGTCTTGAAAAAATTAAAGAAAAATATCGATTAATTAGAGAACAAAAAATTAGAGAAAGAGTAGAGGCTTTAGGTGTAGAAATTTCTGATACAGATACCAAAGAAGATTTAATTCAAAAAGAAAAAGAATATGCAGAGCAAAGGCAAACCATCGAACTCGTTTTAGAATCTTTTTACCGATCAGCAAATTCTTTAGTTTTTCAGTTAAATAAAAGATATATACCAAAACACAAGAGTATCCTTAGAGTTATTGATCGAAGATATGAATCCAACGAATGTTTTATAAGATATGATGACAGTCCTGATGAAGATTGGTTAATTTTAATTTATTTAGAAGATTCGGATGCAAAAAAAGGAAAAATTGTTGTAGAAAATAAATCTAATTCTGAAAAACATGAAACCAAATCTTTTGAGACAAAAGATATATTTACTTATTCCGATTATCTGGTTGATGCAATGACAGCTCATATTGATCGAGAGCGACAAAAAAAAACTAGTTAGAAAAAAATTAATTTTTCATAACATAGTTGATTTATTATATGTTTAATTATCCTTTTTTACTTTTCTTACGATTGGTATAATTCATTATTTTATTTAAGATCTGTTTTAATTTTATATTTTAGCAATTTACAAAAATTATTAAGCAGTTTCATCTCCTCAATTTTTTTAGATGAAGTAAGAAGAAGGTTAGGGTTAAAAATAATAAAAACTATACTTTGAGCTCTTGATATTGCAACATTTAATCTATTTCTGCTAAAAAACCATGTTTTGTGTCTTGGAATATTTTCAGAATCTGAAGCAGTGTAACTAATAAAAACCACTTTTCCTTGTTGCCCTTGTAGTTTATCCACCGTCCCTATTTTTGATTTTGAATTCAATTTTTTCATAAGTTTCCCAACTTGTACGTTGAAAGGAGCAATGGTCATTATGTCATGAAAATCTATTTTACCCTTTCCATGCTCATCCTTATAATTTGAACCTAATATTTTTTTATAAATTTTATTTATTAAATCGACTTCTTCATCAGATCCAGTTGAACATCCCTTGTGGTCTATTGGAATATAATAAATATTTTCACTTTCAAAATTTTTTAAATTTAAGTTAACTTTTCTTTTTTTTGTAATTTCATGAGGTTTTAATCTAGATTCATAAAAACTTTCAGAAATATAATTGCAAATTTTTTTATCTAATCTTCGAGTATCTTTTAGAAAGATCCCTCTATTAAATGGTATGGTGTCTTTGTTTTTTAAAAGAAATTCAAGTCCACTTCTACCTGCATTGCCAGCGTGTGTTCCTTTTACAGGTTGAGCCAATTGCATTTGATCACCAATTAAAATTAAATTTTTTGTGGCTAGTCCTGTAGCAATAGTGTTTGCCAAACTTACCTGACCAGCTTCATCAACAAATATATAATCTAGGTCTTGATCAAATACAGGGGCTCCTTTTTTAGATTTTTCACCCCTAACTTTTGATTTTAAGGTTGGTCTGAAAGCAAAGGCATAAGACGTTGCCGCAACAAGAGAACAATCTTCTGGCATAAAATGTCCAGTAGTATTTTTAATTAATTCTTTTTCAGTTTCTGATGTTTTGCCCTTAAAATCATTTCGCCCCTCACTTTTGGTAGAATTTATTTTTATACCCTTAAATTTAAATTTTTCTTCTAGTGATATTTCTTCAATTTGTAACAAAAGATTATTAATAGCTTTATGTGAAAGACTAGAAATACCTATTTTCTTATTTTGTTTTAAGAGTTCTACGATTATTTTTGCAGATAGCCACGTTTTACCAGTCCCAGGAGGGCCTTGAATTACTAGAAAAGAGGAATTTAAATTTTTTACTAATTTAATACATTCTTCATTAAAATCTTTTTTTTCGTCAATTAAATTTTTTCCTTTTTCTAAATTTTTAATATCAGGTAAATCATTTTTTAATAAACTGCTTACGGCTTTATATTTGTTTTTAGTTTTTTCATCCAAAAAACTATTAATATATTTATCAATTGCCAAAATCATATTTTCTTTATCGTA
>CACLLG010000010.1 GCA_902607735.1 uncultured Pelagibacteraceae bacterium
TAGACACAGGTGAAGCTGGAGATAATATTGGAGCTCTATTAAGAGGAGTAGAAAGAACTGATATAGAACGAGGACAAGTATTAGCTAAACCTGGTTCGGTTACACCTCATACTGAATTTGAAGCTCAGGCCTATGTATTAAAAAAAGAAGAAGGTGGAAGACACACTCCTTTCTTTACAAAATATAGACCTCAGTTTTATTTTAGAACAACTGACGTTACTGGTGAAGTCACACTTCCATCAGGAACTGAAATGGTAATGCCAGGAGATGATGCAAAATTTAATGTTAAATTAATAACTCCAATAGCTATGAATGAAAAATTGAATTTTGCTATTAGGGAAGGTGGTAAAACAGTTGGTGCTGGAGTAGTAACTAAAATTATAAAGTAAGCTACTAGGAGTGTAGCTCAATTGGTAGAGCGCCGGTCTCCAAAACCGGAGGTTGGGGGTTCGATTCCCTCCGCTCCTGCCAAAAAATGAATAATAAAAATGATTAATCCACTAAAATTTATACAAGGCGTTAAACAGGAAATGTTTAAAGTAACATGGCCAACAAAAAGAGAAGTTTTAATTGGCTCACTAATGGTATTTGTTTTAGCAACAATTGCTGCAATATTTTTTTTATTATTAGATCAAATATATAAATTTTTATTAGATATAATTTTAACTATTAACTTTTAATATGAACAATTGGTATATAGTCCAAACTTTTTCAGGTTTTGAACATAAAGTGGCTGAAAAATTGAAAGAAATGATAAAAGCTAAAGAATTAAGCGATAAAATTACAGAGGTATTAGTACCAATACACGAAGTTACCGAGGTAAAAAGAGGAAAAAGAGTGCAGAGAAAGAAAAAATACTTCCCAAGTTATGTATTGGTAAAAATGGAAATGAATAAGGAGCTTTATCATATGATAAAAAATACTCAGAAAGTGACAGGTTTTCTTGGAGGAGCAGGAGCACCAGCACGAGTTTCGGAAAAAGAAATTGATAAAATTTTAGGAAATATCAAAGAAGGATCACTTGTACCAGAACCCACTGTCACTTTTGATATAGGAGAACAAGTTAAAGTTTGTGAAGGACCCTTTGCTTCATTTACTGGTTTAGTAGAAGAAGTAGATGAAGAAAAATCAAGACTCAAAGTTTCAGTATCAATATTTGGTAGACCAACACCAATTGAATTAGAATATAATCAGGTAGAAAAATCATAGATATGGCAAAAGAAATTACAGGATATGTGAAGTTGCAAATTAAAGGTGGGCAAGCAAATCCAGCTCCACCAGTAGGACCAGCTTTAGGTCAACGAGGTATAAATATTATGGAATTTTGTAAAGCATTTAATGAAAAGACTAAAAGTTTTATGGGTAAACCTGTTCCAGTAGTAATTACTGTATATAAAGATAAAAAGTTTGACTTTATAATAAAATCTCCTCCTGCTTCACATCTTATTAAGGAGGCAGCTAAACTAAAAGGTGGCTCAAAGGAACCAGGTAGAGTTATAGTTGGGTCAATTACAAAAAAACAAGCGGAAAAAATAGCTCAAGAGAAAATGAAAGATCTAAATGCTCATGATGTAGAAGAAGCTACTAAAATAATATGTGGATCAGCACGATCTATGGGAATTGAGATTAAAGAATAATGAAAAATAAATTTTCAAAAAGATATAAAAAGCTACTTGAAATATCTAAGGATAAAAAAACTGAGACGCCACAGGAAGCAATTAAGAAAATTAAGAATAATTGTACTACTAAATTTGATGAATCTATTGATATTTCACTCAATTTAAATTTAAAACAAAAGAAGGAAGAATTTTCATTAAGAACAGTTGTTAATTTACCAAATGGGAATGGTAAAAAAGTAAAAGTGGCAGTTTTATGTGAAGAAAGCAAAGTTAAAGAAGCAAAAGAAGCAGGTGCGGAAATAGCTGGCTCAGAAAATTTAGTTAATGATATAAATTCTGGAAAAATAAATTTTGATAAATTGGTAGCAACACCAGCTATGATGTCCAAAATGGGAAAATTGGGAAAGATTTTAGGACCAAAAGGTTTAATGCCGAATCCAAAGCTTGGCACGGTTACTAACGATGTTAAAAAAGTTGTAAAATCCTTAAAACAAGGGCAAATTGAAATCAAGAATGATAAAGATGGAAATATAGGTGCTTCAATTGGAAAAAAAAGTTTTCCAGACAATAAAATTCTAGAAAACTATAATACATTCCTTCAGACTGTGTTAAAAGAAAAGCCCAAAGGATTAAAAGGTGATTTTATTTTGTCTTCATTTTTAACATCAACGATGGGTATCTCTTACAAATTAAAATCGAAAGCTTAATTTTATGATGCACAAAGATAAAAAAAAAAATTACATTCAAGAAATGAAAGTTTTTTTTGAAAAAACAAGCTCAATATTTGTAACTCATTATCAAGGTTTAACAGTTAATCAAATTGATGAATTAAGATCAGAAATGAGAAAACACGGCATACTTTTTAAAATAACAAAAAATAGAATTACAAAACTTGCTTTAGAAGGAAGTAAATTTAAGAAATTGGAAAACTTATTCTCAGGACCTACTGCAGTTGCTTTTTCAGAAGATGCTATTTCGTCGGCAAAGATTTTAACTCAATTTGCTAAAAAAAATCCTAATTTAAAAATTATCGGTGGTATCATGGAAGAAGAGCCACTTTCGGTTGAAGATGTGGAAAAAATTGCCACACTACCCACATTAAGTGAAGCGAGAGCGAAAATAGTAGGTATTTTAAGTACTCCTGCGCAAAAAATAATGAGTATTTTACTTGCGCCTGGCTCAAAAATTGCTATTTTGGCGCACGCTAAGAGTAAAAAAACATAAAAATTAAAAAGAGAATTCCAATGGCAGATTTAAACAAAATTATAGATGAGTTATCAAAATTAACAGTTGTAGAGGCAGCTGATTTATCAAAAAAATTAGAGGAAAAATGGGGAGTTAGTGCGGCGGCACCGGTAGCTGCAGCACCCGCAGCAAGTGCGGCACCAGCTGAAGAAAAAACAGATTTCATAATTTTTCTTGCAGCCGCAGGAGATAAAAAAATAAATGTTATTAAAGAGGTAAGAGCAATTACTGGTTTAGGTTTAAAAGAGGCAAAGGATTTAGTTGAAGGAGCACCAAAAGAAGTTAAGAAAGGTGTTCCAAAAAAAGAAGCTGAGGAAGCTAAGAAAAAACTTGAAGCAGCTGGCGCAAAAATAGAATTAAAGTAGTTTTTTTTAAAACATAAAAATTTAACTTACATTTTAAATGTAAGAATAAGTATGGAATTATCTTTTACTGAAAAAAAAAGTATAAGAAAAAATTTTGGAAAATTGAAAGAAATTTTGTCAATTCCAAATTTGATA
The DNA here is from genome assembly GCA_902607735.1 of uncultured Pelagibacteraceae bacterium. GTDB lineage: Bacteria > Pseudomonadota > Alphaproteobacteria > Pelagibacterales > Pelagibacteraceae > AG-414-E02. The sequence goes on from CACLLG010000010.1 coordinate 3,365, forward strand.
GACGTTCAAAAAAAATCATATAATCAATTTCTAGAATCTAAAGAACAAAGTAAATCAAATTTACAAAAAGGACTTGATAGAGTTTTTAAAAGCATTTTTCCAATTGAGGAATTATCTGACAAAGCTACTTTAGAATATATTTCTTTTCGTTTAGAAAAACCAAAATTTGATGTTGACGAGTGTAGACAAAGAGATTTAACTTATGCTTCTTCCTTAAAACCCACATTACGTTTAGTTGTTTATGATATAGACACTGAGAACAACACAAAACAGGTTCTGTCTGCAAAGGAACAAGAAGTTTATATGGGAGATATTCCTTTAATGACACCTAGCGGTACATTTGTAATCAATGGAGTAGAAAGAGTTGTTGTTAATCAAATGCACAGAAGTCCAGGTGTATTTTTTGATCATGACAAAGGAAAAACTCATGCTAGTGGAAAATTTCTTTTTAATTGCAGAATAATACCCAACAGAGGATCTTGGTTAGATTTTGAATATGATGCTAAAGATCTTTTATATTTTAGAATTGATAGAAAAAGAAAATTACCTATCACAACATTTTTATATGCCTTGGGTTATTCGCGAAAAGAAATATTGGATATGTTTTATGATTTTAAAACATTTAGTTTTAATAAAGAAAATAAAACTTGGCAAACTAAATTTGACCCTAATGAATATAAACGACCTATCAAATTAAGAACAGATTTAATAGAAATAAATAAAGAAAAAATTATATTAAAGAAAGGTTCAAAAATAAATTTTATTATTGCTAAAAAATTATTTGATGATGGACTGAAAAACATTTTATTTAAATCTGATTTCTTTATTGGGAAATATATTAAGAATGATTTAATGAATCCTCAAACAAATGAAATTTTTTTAAAGTCTGGTTCTTTAATAGATCAGACCAGTCTAGATAAGATTTTAGAATACGATATTTCAAAATTAGAATTAGCTGAAGTTGATCCTGTTACTAAAGGATCTTATTTAATAGATACTTTAAATATGGATAAAAATAATTCTAAAGAGGAAGCCATTAATGATATTTATAAAGTTTTAAGACCAGGAGAACCCCCATCTTCAGAAGTTGCTAATGAAATTTTTACTAATTTGTTTTTTAAATCTGAACGTTATGATCTTTCCGATGTTGGTAGAGTTAAATTAAATACCAAATTAAATTTGAAATGTAATAATGATATTTCAATTTTACGTAATGATGACATAGTTGCAATAATCAAACATATGCTTGATCTAAAAGATGGAAAGGGTGATGTTGATGATATAGATCATTTAGGAAACAGAAGAGTAAGATCAGTTGGCGAACTTGTTGAAAATCAATTTAGAATTGGAATTTTAAGAATGGAAAGAGCCATTAAGGAAAAAATGTCTACACTTTTAGAAGTAGAATCAGCAATGCCACAGGATCTAATTAATCCCAGACCTATTACTGCAGTTCTAAAAGATTTTTTTGCAACATCTCAACTTTCTCAATTTATGGACCAAACAAATCCTCTTTCTGAAATCACTCATAAAAGAAGAGTTTCAGCACTAGGTCCAGGAGGCCTTACAAGAGAAAGAGCAGGATTTGAGGTAAGAGATGTTCATCCAACTCATTATGGTCGTATATGTCCAATAGAAACTCCTGAAGGTCCAAATATTGGTTTAATAAATAGTTTAGCAACATTTTCTAGAGTAAATAAATATGGTTTTATAGAAAGCCCATATAGAAAAGTTAAAGATTCCATTGTTACTGATGAAATAGAATATTTATCGGCTATAGAAGAAGAAAAATATACAATAGCTCAAGCAAATACAAAAATTGATAAAGTAGGCCACTTTCTTGAAGAACTTGTATCATGTAGAAAGGCACTTAATTTTATTTTATCAAAACCTGATTCAGTTGAGTATTTGGATGTTTCTCCAAAACAATTAGTATCTGTAGCATCATCTTTAATCCCATTCCTGGAAAATGACGATGCGAATAGAGCATTAATGGGATCAAATATGATGAGGCAAGCGGTTCCTCTTATTAAACCAGAATCTCCATTAGTAGGTACAGGTATCGAAAGGGATGTGGCGCTCGATTCTGGAGTAACAATTGTTGCTAAAAGAAATGGAGTAGTCGATAAAATTGACGGCATAAGAATAGTTGTTAAAGCATTTGAAAAAGATCTATCAAAATCTGGTGTCGATATTTATAATTTATTTAAATTTCAGAAATCAAATCAAAATACAACTATAAATCAAAAACCTTTAGTAAAAGTTGGAGACGTAATAAAAAAAGGAGATATAATTGCTGATGGACCCTCAACAAAATTGGGTGAATTAGCATTAGGAAAAAATGTTACCGTAGCCTTTATGCCTTGGCTTGGTTACAATTTTGAAGATTCAATACTAATTTCAGAAAGATGTGTGACCGATGATGTTTTTACTTCTGTTCATATAGAAGAATATGAAATAATGACGAGAGACACAAAATTAGGTACCGAGGAAATTACAAGAGATATACCTAATATAAGCGAAGAATCTTTAAGAAATTTAGATGAGTCAGGAATCGTATATATAGGAGCAGAAGTTAAAGCTGGGGATATACTGGTAGGTAAAGTTACACCCAAAGGTGATAGCATATCTAATCCCGAAGAAAAATTACTTAGATCAATATTTGGTGAAAAAGCTACCGATGTAAGAGATTCATCTTTAAAAATGCCACCAGGAAGTAATGGAATAGTAGTTGACGTGAGAGTTTTTAATCGACATGGGATAGAAAAAGATGAGAGGTCGACAGCAATTGAAAGGTCAGAAATTGAAGCTATCCAAGAAGATAAGTCAGTGGAAGAAGAGATACTTGAAAGAAATATCAAAATTAGAGCTCAAGAAATAGTAAAAAATAAAAAATTAAGTGATAATTCTAAAAAGGAAAAAATTCAAGAATTTGAAACAACAAAAGATTTAGATAAAATTAATTTAAACGATATTTGGAAATTCAATTTTTCTGATGAAACAACAAACAATGATCTTAAAATACTTAAAGATCAATATACGGATGTTAAAAAAGATATTAAAAATAGATTTGAAGACAAAGTCTCAAAAATTCAACAAGGTGATGACTTATTGCCTAACGTACTAAAAATGGTGAAAGTTTTTGTTGCTGTGAAAAGAAGCCTTAAACCTGGTGATAAGATGGCAGGAAGACATGGAAATAAAGGTGTGATAAGCAAAATTGTTCCTATTGAGGATATGCCTTATATGGAAAATGGAAAACCTGTAGATGTGGTTCTAAATCCACTAGGAGTCCCAAGCAGGATGAATGTCGGTCAAATTTTAGAAACTCATTTAGGGTGGGCTTGCTCTGAGTTAGGAGAAAAAATTAATCAAATTATAAAACATCACAATGATCTTAAAAAGAGAAATATTTTAATTCATGAAATACTTAAAAAAGTTTACGGCAAAAATGTTTATGAAGAAAAGATTAAACCTTTACAAGGTAAAGAATTTGATGAATTAGCAAAAAATCTATCATCAGGAATACCTATATCCACACCAGTTTTTGATGGTGCATCAGTTGAAGATGTAACAGAATTACTAAAACTAGCAGAATTACCTTCCTCTGGACAAACAAACTTATGGGATGGTCGTACAGGAGAAAAATTTGATAGAAAAGTTACTGTTGGCATAATATATATGTTGAAATTACATCACTTAGTCGAAGATAAAATTCATGCTAGATCTACTGGTCCGTATAGTTTAGTAACTCAACAACCTTTAGGAGGAAAAGCTCAATTAGGTGGCCAACGATTTGGAGAAATGGAAGTCTGGGCACTTGAGGCATATGGAGCAGCATATAATTTACAAGAAATGTTAACTGTAAAATCTGATGATGTAGCCGGTCGAACAAAAGTTTATGAAACTATAGTTAAAGGAGACGATAAGTTTGAGTCAGGGGTACCTGAATCTTTTAATGTTCTAGTAAATGAAATTAAATCATTAGGTTTAGATGTTGATTTGAATTAAAAATTAATGAAAAAAAATATATCAAAATTATTTAAAACCGAAGTCGGCGAAAAAAAATTTAGTAAAATTAAAATTACCTTGGCTAGTCCTGAAAAAATTAAATCCTGGTCATTTGGAGAAATTAAAAAACCAGAAACAATTAATTATAGAACCTTTAAACCAGAAAAAGATGGTCTTTTTTGTGCCAGAATTTTTGGCCCAACAAAAGATTATGAATGTTTATGTGGAAAATATAAGAGAATGAAGTTTAGAGGAATTATATGTGAAAAATGTGGAGTAGAAGTTACAAAATCTAATGTAAGAAGAGAAAGAATGGGCCACATAGAATTAGCAACACCAGTTGCACATATCTGGTTTTTAAAATCTTTACCAAGTAGAATTTCTGCTGCTATAGATATGAAACTTAAAGAGGTCGAAAAAGTCCTATACTTTGAAAGTTTTTTAGTAATAGAACCCGGCCTTACAAAATTAAAAAAGAATCAACTTCTCTCAGAAGAAGAATATATAAAGGCTCAAGAGGAATACGGTGAAGATGCATTTGAAGTTGGTATAGGAGCTGAAGCTGTAAGAGAGATCTTACTTAAATTAGATCTTAAAAGTGAAAGAGATAGATTAAGATCTATTTTAAATGAAGTTAAATCGAAGGTAGCAGAAGAAAGAGCTATTAAGAGATTAAAGCTAATAGAATCATTTATAGATTCAGGAAATAAACCAGAATGGATGATTTTAACATGTATTCCAGTTATTCCTCCAGAACTCAGACCATTAGTTCCTCTAGATGGAGGTAGATTTGCAACATCTGACCTAAATGATTTGTATCGTAGAGTAATTAATAGAAATAATAGATTAAAAAGGTTAATGGATTTAAAAGCTCCAGATATCATTGTGAGAAATGAGAAACGAATGTTACAGGAATCTGTAGATGCATTATTTGATAATGGAAGAAGAGGTAGAGTAATAACAGGGACAGGTAAGCGTCCACTTAAATCATTAGCAGAAATGTTAAAAGGTAAACAAGGAAGATTCAGACAAAATTTATTAGGTAAGAGAGTGGATTATTCTGGTAGATCTGTGATTGTTGCTGGACCTGAATTAAAACTTCATCAATGTGGACTTCCAAAAAAAATGGCCGTCGAACTCTTCAAACCTTTTTTGTATGCAAGATTAGATAAACTTGGTTTAGCTACAACGATTAAACAAGCTAAAAAAATGGTCGAAAAAGAAAAACCAGAAGTTTGGGACGCTTTAGAAACTATAATAAGGGAACATCCAGTTATTTTGAATAGAGCACCAACTTTGCATAGATTAGGTGTACAAGCTTTTGAAGCCAAACTGATTGAAGGAAGTGCAATAGAATTACATCCTTTAGTGTGTTCAGCATTTAATGCTGATTTTGACGGTGATCAAATGGCAGTTCATATTCCTTTAAGTATAGAAGCACAACTTGAAGCTAGAGTATTAATGATGTCAACTAACAATATTTTAAGTCCATCAAACGGAAAACCAATTATCGTTCCTAGCCAAGATATGGTTTTAGGAATATATTATTTATCACAAGCACCAGAAGAAATTAAGAAAGATACTAAGCCTAGAGGATATTTCACTAATATTACTGAGGTTGAACAAGCTATAGAGTCAAATAGTATTAGTCTTCATTCAGATATAATTTGTAGACATGAAACTGTTGATGTTAACGGGAATAAAATATTAGAAAAACATAGAAGTACCGCGGGAAGGTTTATTTTGTCTAGCATTCTTCCAAAACATCATAAAATCAAATTTTCACTAGTAGATAAAATTTTATCCAAGAAACAAATTTCAGAAACAATCGATATAATTTTCCGCTATTGTGGACAAAAAGAGACTGTTATTTTTTGTGATAAGTTAAAAACATTAGGATTTAAACATGCTTTTAAAGCAGCAATATCTTTTGGTAAAGATGATCTTATTATACCAAAAACTAAAGAAAAACTTGTTAATGAGGCAAAAAAATTAATAGAAAGTTATGAAGCTCAGTACTCAGAAGGATTAATTACTCGAGGTGAAAAATATAATAAAGTTGTTGATGTCTGGTCCAAATGTACAGACTTAGTAGCTAACGAAATGATGAAAGAAATTGCATCAACTACAAAAATAATGCCAAATGATAGAATCGAAACAAATTCAGTTTTTATGATGGCAAATTCAGGAGCAAGAGGTTCTGCGGCACAGATGAAGCAGTTGGCAGGGATGAGAGGTTTAATAGCAAAACCATCAGGAGAAATTATTGAGACTCCAATTACAGCTAATTTTAAAGAAGGATTAACAGCTTTGGAGTATTTTAATTCTACTCATGGAGCAAGAAAAGGTTTAGCTGACACCGCACTAAAAACAGCAAATTCCGGGTACTTAACAAGAAGATTATGTGATGTAGCTCAGGATATATCAATAACAAAAACTAAATGTGATTGCAAAACTAAAGACTCATTAACTATAAATGAAATAATAGAAGGAGGAAACATTATTGTAAGTTTATCCGAGAGAATTCTTGGAAGAGTGGCTTTTGAAGATATAAAACATCCAATCACTGGAGAGGTAATATTAAATAAAAAAGAAATGATTACAGAAGAAATTTGTGAAAAAATTGATGTAGCAGGAGTTAAATCAGTAAAAGTCTATTCTGTTATTACATGTGGTTCAAAAAAAGGTGTATGTGCTATGTCATATGGAAGAGATTTATCGAGAGGAAAAATAGTTGCCGAAGGTGAAGCAATAGGAATGATAGCAGCGCAATCAATTGGAGAACCAGGTACTCAATTAACAATGAGAACTTTCCATGTCGGAGGAACAGCTCAAATTAAAGAAGAGTCGCAAGTTGTAGCGCATTCAACTGGTAAGATAGTCATTACAAATAGAAATATAATTGAAGATTCTGATAAAAATAAAATTATAATGGGAAGAAATACACAATTATCTATAGAAGACGAAAATGGAAGACAGTTAGCTATATATAAAGTTCCATATGGAGCAAAACTTTATTGTGATACAGGTGATGAAGTAAAAAAAGGGAAAAAATTATGTGAGTGGGATCCATATACATTACCAGTAATAGCGGAAAAAAGTGGTAATGTAAGTTACATGGATTTGGTAGATGGCGTTTCTCTAGCTGAAACCGTAGACGATGCTACGGGCATAGCATCAAAATCAGTTTTGGATTGGAGGTCACAATCTAAAAATACCGAATTAAAACCTAGAATTACACTTAGAGATGAGAAAGGTAATGTAGTTAAAAAGGCTGACGAAAACGAAGCAAGATATTATCTAGTACCAGACTCAATTCTATCAGTAAAAGATGGACAAAAGGTTAATGCTGGAGATGTACTTGCGAGATTACCAAAAGAAACTTCAAAAACAAAAGATATTACTGGAGGATTACCACGAGTAGCCGAATTATTTGAAGCTAGAAGACCAAAAGATAGTGCAATTATTGCTGAAACTAATGGCTCAATTGAATTTGGTAAGGAACTAAGAGGAAAACAAAAAGTTTCTATAGTTAAACCTAATGGAACTCCATCTTCATCTTATTTAATTCCAAAAGGCAAACATATAAATTTTAACCCAGGAGAGAAAATAAAAAAAGGTGAATATTTACTTGATGGAAGCCCAGCCCCTCATGATATTTTAAGAATTTTAGGAATTGAATATTTGACAGATTATTTTGTTAATGAAGTTCAAGAAGTTTACCGACTTCAAGGAGTAGTAATAAATGATAAACATATAGAAACTATACTAAGGCAAATGCTTAAAAAAGTGGAAATTAAATTTTCAGGAGATTCAAAATATTTAATCGGAGAGATAATTGATAAACTGATTTTTGAAGAAACTAATGAGAAATTGAAAAATGAGGGTAAGAAACCAGCCTTAGGAGAAAGAGTGTTATTAGGGATTACAAAAGCCTCTTTGCAAACAAATTCATTTATATCAGCAGCTTCTTTCCAAGAAACAACAAGAGTACTTACGGACGCTGCAATAAAAGGAAAAACAGATACACTAGAAGGTCTAAAAGAAAATGTTATAGTCGGAAGATTAGTACCTGCCGGTACTGGTTATACAAAAATTAAATGGCAAGATATTGCAAATCAAAGAGATGCTTCCCTGGCTGAACCATCCCCAGATGATACGAAAGAAAAACAATTTCCTAGCTCATAAAAGACTTAATTATCAAGCAAAATCAATCATTTCAGTATTGACTTTTAATATATCAATTAGTAGTTTAGCGCAATTTTGATGGTTGGAAGTAAGGTACCTTTTACCTTAAACACTAACTAAAATTGTCTAAAATAATACTGACAAAGTGTATCTTTCTCCAATCACCGATATTTAAATAATATTATGCCAACCATTAACCAGTTGATTAAAAGATCTAGAGTGAAGCCTAAGCTTAGAAGCAAGGTTCCAGCATTAGAAAGATCCCCTCAGAAGAGGGGCGTCTGTACTAAGGTATATACAACTACACCAAAAAAACCAAATTCAGCATTAAGAAAAGTCGCAAGAGTAAGATTATCAAATGGACATGAAGTTACCTGCTATATACCCGGTGAGGGACATAATTTACAAGAACACTCGGTAGTTTTGATTAGAGGAGGACGTGTTAAAGATTTACCAGGTGTGCGTTATCATATATTGAGAGGAAATTTAGATACTCAAGGTGTTACTGCAAGAAAACAACAGAGATCTAAATATGGAGCTAAAAAACCAAAATAATTATATGTCTAGAAAAAAACAAGCTCCTACACGAATTTTTTATCCAGATCCAAAGTATGGTTCTTTAGTATTAGCAAAATTTATAAATTTTGTGATGTATGATGGAAAAAAATCAACATCAGAAAAAATTATCTATGATGCTTTAGAAAAAATTAAGGAAAAAACAAAAGAAGATCCAATAAAAATTTTTAATGATGCTATAAGCAATATTCGACCTAATCTTGAAGTAAGATCCAGAAGAGTTGGTGGAGCTACATATCAAGTTCCACAAGAAGTTAAAACAAAGAGATCACAGACTTTAGCATTGAGATGGTTATTAGAAGCTTCAAGAAAAAGAAAAAATAAAACAATGTCCGATAAATTATTTAATGAACTTATGGATGCTTCACAGAAAAAAGGATCTGCCATTAAAAAACGTGAAGATACACATAAGATGGCAGAATCTAACAAAGCTTTTGCACATTACAGATGGTAATTTAATCATGCCTAGAACTCATAATTTAGAAAAATATAGAAACATCGGTATTATGGCGCATATAGATGCAGGAAAAACTACCACAACCGAGAGAATTTTATATTATACAGGAAAAAGCCATAAAATTGGAGAAGTTCATGATGGAGCAGCTACTATGGATTGGATGGAACAAGAACAAGAAAGAGGAATTACTATTACATCAGCTGCCACGACATGTTTTTGGAAAGAACATAGAATTAATATAATAGATACACCAGGCCATGTAGATTTCACAATAGAAGTTGAAAGATCCTTAAAAGTTTTGGATGGAGCTGTTTGCGTTTTTGATGGAGTTGCTGGAGTAGAACCCCAGTCAGAAACTGTTTGGAGACAAGCAGACAAATATAAAGTTCCAAGAGTATGCTTTGTTAATAAATTAGATAGAACAGGTGCTGATTTTTTTATGTGCGTGGGTATGATTAAAGATCGTCTTGGGGCAAAGCCACTAGTGATGCAGTTACCAGTTGGAATTGAGTCTTCTTTAAAGGGTGTTGTTGATTTAATTAAAATGAAAGCTGTTTTGTGGAAAGATGAAAAACTTGGTGCAGAATTTGAGTATGCAGAAATACCAGAAGATTTAAAAGTACAAGCCGAAAAATATAGAAAAGAATTAGTTGAAACTGCCGTAGAACAAGATGAAAAATTGATGGATGATTATTTAAATGGAAAAACAATATCAGAATCAGATTTAATTTCTTGTGTCAGAAAAGGATGTTTAAAATTCGATTTTGTTCCCGTATTGACTGGATCAGCATTTAAAAATAAAGGTGTTCAACCACTATTAGATGCCGTAGTAGATTTTTTACCAAGCCCTATAGATATAGGATCAATTAATGGTACCAAACCAAACTCTAAAGATGTGTTAGAAAGAAAATTTAATGATAAAGAACCTTTTTCTGCGTTAGCGTTTAAGGTTGCTACTGACCCATTTGTTGGAACCTTGACTTTTATAAGAATTTATTCTGGAACATTAAAAGCTGCAACAGGAGTTTATAATACTACAAAAGATAAAGAGGAAAGAGTTGGAAGAATGTTATTAATGCATGCAAACAGTAGAGAGGACGTCAAAGAGGCAAATACAGGAGATATAGTTGCTTTAGCAGGCCTTAAATATACAATTACTGGCCACACTTTATGTGATGAAGAAAGTCCAATTATCCTTGAACCAATGGATTTTCCAGATCCTGTTATTGAAATTGCTGTTGAACCTAAAACTAAAGGTGATCAGGAAAAAATGGGAGAAGCTTTAGGAAGACTCGCAAGAGAAGATCCTTCTTTTAGAGTAACTTCAGATGAAGAGTCTGGACAAACAATAATAAAAGGTATGGGAGAACTTCATTTAGATATAATTGTTGATAGAATGAAAAGAGAATTTAAAGTTGAAGCAAATATCGGAGCTCCACAAGTAGCTTATCGTGAGACTATTTTAAAATCATCAAATAATACTTATATTCATAAAAAACAAAGTGGCGGAGCTGGCCAGTTTGCTAAAGTTGAGTTAACTGTTGAACCACTTCCAGCAGGAGGTGGTAGAGAAATTGATAATAAAATTAAAGGAGGAGCAATCCCTAAAGAATTTATTCCAGGTGTAGAAAAAGGAATTGAAAGTGTTGCCGATAGTGGCATATTAGCGGGTTTTCCTTTAATAGATTACAAAGTTACCATAGAAGACGGTCTACATCATGATGTAGATTCAAGTGTTCTGGCTTTTGAAATAGCGTCAAGATTCTGTTTTAAAGAAGCATGTACACGAGCATCACTCAAACTCTTAGAACCAATGATGAGGGTCGAAGTTGTCACGCCAGAAGATTATATGGGAGATGTAATAGGTGATTTAAATAGTAGAAGAGGCCAAGTTTCAACTACAGATAAAAGAGGTAATGCGACAGTTATAAGTGCTATGGTTCCATTAGCAAATATGTTTGGATATATAAATAATTTGCGATCAATGTCTCAGGGTAGAGCACAATATTCAATGTTTTTTGATCATTACGATAAAGTTCCTCAAAACGTTCAAGATGAAGTAACAAAAAAACTAGCATAAATTTATGGATAAACAGAATATAAGAATACATCTCAGAGCTTACGATAATAAAATATTAGATTTATCTACTATTGAAATAATTAATACTGCCAAAAGAACAGGTGCTCAAGTTAGAGGACCTATACCTTTACCAACAAAAAAAGAAGTTTTTACTGTATTGCGATCGCCTCATATTGACAAAAAAAGTAGAGAACAATTTGAAACAAGAACTCATAAAAGATTGATAGATATTTTAGAACCAACCCCACAAACAGTAGAAGCTCTTATGAAATTAGATTTAGCATCTGGTGTAGATATAGAAATAAAATTATAGGATATTAAATGAGCATTGGATTAATAGGAAAAAAAATTGGAATGACAAGAGAATTTTTTCAGTCGGGTATATCTGTGCCTGTTACCATACTTTCTGTCGAGAAGGGTAGAATTTTAGATGTAATTACCAAAGAAAAGAGAGGTTATGACGCAATACAAGTTGGTTTTGGAAAAATTAAAAATTCAAAGTTAACAAAGCAAATGAAAGGTTTTTTTGCAAAAAAATCTACTGAACCAAAAAGGATTTTAAAAGAGTTCAGAGTGGATAATATTTCGGAATTCAAAGAAGGAAATGAAATAGGTTTAGAATTGTTTAAGGATCAAAAATTTGTAGATATTACTTCAAAAACTATTGGAAAGGGCTTTGCTGGTGTAATGAAAAGATATAATTTTTCTGGACTGCGTGCATCACATGGAGTTTCGGTGTCACACAGGTCTCATGGATCGACAGGGCAAAATCAAGACCCAGGTAAAGTGTTCAAAGGAAAAAAAATGGCAGGTCATATGGGGGATAAATTTAGAACTATGCAAAATTTAGAAGTCATTAAGTCAGATTTAGAAAATAATCTTATTTTTGTAAAAGGCTCAATACCTGGATCTAAAAACACTTTAGTATTAATAAAGAAAAATGTAAAAAAAATTGATAAAAAAACAGTAGTGGATAAGTTTTTACAAACACAAAGCCAAAACATATCACCAACTACTAAAACAAATGTAAAAACTAAAAAAGAGGATTCAAAAAAAGAAGCAGAAAAGCCGCAAACAAAAAAAATAGAACCTAAAAAAGAAGTTAAAAAATAAAATGAAATTAAAAGTAATAAATATTGATGGAAAAAAAGTTAATGATGTAGAAATATCTGATAATATTTTTTCATTAACTCCGAATAAATATATGATTCAATCATTAATTGATTGGCAGTTAAATCATTTTAAACCAAGGACAGCAAAAACAAAGCAACGTGGAGAAATTAAAGGATCGACCGCAAAGATATATGCGCAAAAAGGAACTGGTGGAGCGAGACATAGTAGCAGAAAAGCACCTATATTTGTTGGAGGTGGAGTTGCACATGGACCAAAGGGTAGGGTCTATAAAGTAAAAAAAATAAATAAAAAAGTAAGGAAACTTGGATTATTTCACTTACTATCGCAAAAAAATAAAATGAACGAACTTTTTGTTGTGGAGGATTTTAAAAATGAAATTAAAAAAACTAAATTATTTTACGAATTTTTAAATAAATATAAATTGAAAGATTCTTTAATAATCTCCGATAAAAATTCTAAATTGAAAATATCAAAATCAGCAAGAAATATCCCAAACATAAAAATTGTAGAACAAGAAGGTGCCAACGCCTACGATATATTAAAATATAAAAATGTTATATTTACTACCTCTTCAATAAAATCCTTTCAAGATAGGCTTTCAAAATGAAAAAATTTCATTATCTAGAGACAATAATTTCACCAAACATAACTGAAAAATCTACATCTTTATCAGAATTTAATAAAGTTGTGTTTAAAGTTAATACAGGAGCAAATAAAAAAGCAATAAAGAAAAGTATTGAAAAGATATTTAAAGTTAATGTTATTAAAATTAATACTATTAACATAAAAGGAAAAAATAAATTAGTTAGAAATAGAAAAGCTTTTAAAGCTGGTTATAAAAAAGCAATAGTAACACTAAAAAAAGGCCAAAGTATTGATTTGGCCACAGGCATATAATTCTTATGACATTAAAAATATTTAAATCCTATACAAAATCCACAAGAGGAACCGTTTTGGTTGACAGAAAAAACATTTGGAAAGGGAAACCACACAAATCGTTAACTGTAGGCAGACATTCTACTGGTGGAAGAAATAATCTTGGAAGAATTACTTCAAGACATAAAGGAGCTGGTCATAAACAAAAATATAGAGAAATTGATTTTTATAGAAAAAAAGATGACATGATTGCTAAGATAGAAAGAATTGAGTACGACCCTAATAGATCTGCTTATGTTGCTTTAATTAAATATAAAGATGGAGTAATGAATTATATAATAGCTCCAAATAAAATTAAAATTGGAGATGAAGTTATCTCAGGTAGAAATAAAAAAATTGAAGCGGGAAATTGTATGCCTTTATCTGACATACCAGCAGGCACAAGCATACATAATATTGAATTATCACCTAATGGAGGTGGAAAATTAGCACGCTCAGCTGGTTCGTCAGCCCAAATTTCTGGAGTCGATGAAAATTATTGTATTATTAAACTGGGATCTGGTGAAATAAGAAAAGTTATTAATACTGCAAGAGCAACAATTGGATCAGTATCGAATAATGACCACCAAAATATTAAAATAGGTAAAGCAGGAAGAAATAGATGGAAAGGTATTAGACCTCAATCAAGAGGTGTTGTAATGAATCCAGTAGATCACCCGCATGGTGGAGGAGAAGGAAAAACTTCTGGAGGAAGGGATCCAGTCTCTCCATGGGGTCAATCTGCAAAAGGTTTAAAAACTAGGAAAAATAAAAGAACAAATAAATTTATAATCTCAAGAAAGGCTAAAAGAATATAACTTATGTCAAGATCAGTATGGAAAGGTCCGTTTGTAGATCCTAGCCTTCTAAAAAAGGTTGAAAAATTAAAATCCGAATCAAAAACGACACCAATAAAAACTTGGTCAAGAAAATCAACAATTATTCCAGAATTTATTGGAATTAGTTTTTTAATTTATAATGGGAAGAAATTTATTCCAATCAAAATATCAGATGAAATGGTTGGTCATAAGTTAGGAGAATTCTCACCTACAAGACAATTCAGTGGTCATACTCCGGCTGATAAAAAAGCAGCACAACTTGCTGATGAAACTCCAGCTGGACCAAGCACAGGAGCTAAAGGAACATCAGGAACAAAACCAGCTACTTCTCCAGCCAAAACAACTGCTGCAGCAAAACCAAAAGAGGGATCTAATAATGCAAAAAAATAAAAATACAGTAAAAGCAATAAATAGAAACGTTAGATCTAGTCCAAGAAAAATAAATTTGTTATTAAAAAACATTCGAGGAAAAAAAGTTGATGCAGCTATTAGAGATTTATCTTTTGCAAGACAACGAATTGCTTTTGAAATTAAAAAAACTGTTCAGTCCGCTATTGCAAATGCAGAAAATAACAATCAATATGATATAGATAACTTGTTCATTAAAGAAGCCTATGTAGGAAAATCAATAGTTCTTAAAAGATTTAGAGCAAGAGCAAAAGGCAGAGCTAGTGGAATCAAGAAACCATATTCAAACCTAACGATAATTTTATCTGAAAACATAAACAAAAAAGGAGAATCTCATGGGACAAAAAGTTAATCCTATTGGCTTAAGACTTGGAATTAACCGAAATTGGGATTCAATTTGGTTTTCTAAAAAACGTGAATATGGAAAATTTTTAATTGAGGATTATAAAATTCGTGAATATATAAAAAAAAATGTTGTTAATTCAGGTGTATCCCAAGTAATAATTGAGAGAACTTCAAAAAAATGTATCATTTCAATTTATACATCAAGGCCTGGATTTGTTATTGGAAAAAAAGGATCTGATATAGAAAAAATTAAAAAAAATTTAGAGAAAATATCAAGTTCTGAAGTAAGTCTGAATATAAAGGAAGTTAAAAAAACCCGAATTAAACGCCTATTTAGTAGCTGAAAATATTGCTCAACAATTAGTTAAAAGAATTGCTTTTAGAAAAGCTATGAAAAGAGCTATGCAATCATCTTTAAGATTAGGAGCTAAAGGTATTAGAGTATGTTTAGCTGGTAGACTGGCAGGGAATGAAATAGCTCGAACAGAATGGTCTAGGGAAGGAAGTGTTCCTCTTCATACATTTAGAGCAGATGTAGATTATGCTGAGGCAGAAGCTTTGACCACATATGGGATAATTGGTGTAAAAGTTTGGATTTATAAAGGAGAAGTTTTTTTAAAAAAAAATAATATAAACAATAAAGAAAGAGAAAATGTTACAACCAACAAGAACAAAGTATAGAAAAGCTCACAAGGGAAGAATTCATGGCAATGCAAGTAGAGGACAATTGCTTAATTATGGAGCGTATGGTTTGAAAGCTATGGAGCCAGATAGAATAATCTCGAAACAGATAGAAGCAGCCAGAGTTGCATTAACAAGATTTATGAAAAGGACAGGTAAAGTATGGTTAAGAATTTTTCCAAATATTCCTGTTTCAAAAAAACCTACCGAGGTAAGAATGGGAAAAGGGAAAGGTTCACCAGAATATTGGGCCTGCAGGGTAAAACCAGGAAGAATAATTTTTGAAGTCGATGGAGTCACAGAAGATGTTGCCAGAGAAGCTTTGTATAAAGCTTCAACAAAATTACCAATAAAAACTAAATTTATAAAGAGATTTTAAAATATGAAAAATAAAGAGATTAATAAATTGACGAATGATGAATTGAATAACAAGATAAATTTAATTAAAAAAGATTTATTTAATTTTAGGTTTAGAAAAATAAATGGACAGCTGCAAGACACATCAAAAATTTCACAACTAAAAAGAGATTTAGCAAAAATATTAACTAAATTAAAACAAAAAGAGTCTACATGAGTA
>CACLLG010000011.1 GCA_902607735.1 uncultured Pelagibacteraceae bacterium
TCTTTCTATTCTTGCCCCTACTAAATTTGCCATCTTTTTCCTTTACATTTTTGAGGCTGCATCTTTTACAGCAGCTACAATACCTTGATAACCAGTACAACGACATAAGTTACCCTCTAGCCAATCTCTTATTTCTTTTTCACTAGGATTTTTATTTTTTTGTAATAAATCAATAGCACTCATAACCATCCCAGGTGTACAAAAACCACATTGTAAACCGTGATGTTTTTTAAACGCTTCTTGCACTGGGTGCATCTTCCCATTATTAGCCAATCCTTCAATTGTAATTATTTCACTACCATTACAATCTGCTACTAACGTTGTGCAACTTTTAACTGAATTTCCATTTAAATGAACCACGCACGCTCCACATTGTGAAGTATCGCAACCTATGTGAGTTCCTGTTAAAGCTAGTTCTTCTCGTATAAAATCCGACAGCAATCTACTATCAGATACTTCTTTTGATATTTTTTTTCCGTTAACCTTAATGTTCATTACTGCCATTATTATCCCTCCAAAAATAATACCAAGTAACTAATTTATTAGAACTCAATACCGAGGATAGTTCAACCAGAATTTAACGTGAAACAAAATAAAAAATTGCAACTAAGAGTAGAATAAAAATAGCTATCGCTGAATAAATGTATTTATTAAGAAAATTAGATTTGAGTTCTTGAACTCTTTTTTCTTTAACAGATTTATGAGATTCTTTTTTTTTATCTAAATCTAATGGAGCTACTATATCGGCAAAACGACCAAAAAAATAATCTGACATTTTTTTAGCTACCCCATCTATTAAACGAGATCCCAATTGAGCTATTTTACCACCAACATTTATGTTTACCTCATAACTTAAAGTTGTAACTCCATTTTCTTCATTGAGTTTTACATCTGCGCTTCCATTAGCAAAACCCACTGACGATTGACCTTCACCAGAAAGTGTATAACTTTGATTTTCATTAATATTTGTTAGAGTAACTTGCCCTGAAAATGTAGCGTTCATGGGACCAATTTGATTTGTTGCAGTTGCATTAAAAATTGTATTGCTTTCTTTTTGAAAAGACTCACAACCTGGAATACATTGTTTTAAAATATCAGAATCATTCAAAGCCTTCCATACGACTTCTTTACTGACATTAAGTTTATAAGAACCACTAAATTTCATAATATTAAAATATAGTATATAATAAATGTTATTATGAACGACACTATAAAAAAAGATTTACAATCAGCTACATTTGAAAGATTGATTCAACATTTAAGAGAAAGAAAAGATGTTCAGAACATTGACTTAATGAATTTAGCGGGATTTTGCAGAAACTGTTTATCTAAATGGTATCGTGAAGAAGCTGAAAAAAAAGGAATAAAAATTTCTGATCCTGATGCTAGAAAACATGTATATGGAATGTCTTACGACGAATGGAAACAAAAATTTCAAAAGTAATATTAAGAGTTTAAGAAGAAAGTATTATTGGAAGGAATAATCCAAGACAATAAAGACATATAATTATTAAGGAAGTTATTATCATCATTTTTACGGCATTAATTTTCATATAATTTATTTTTCTTTAAGTCTAGGGAACAATTCTACAAAGTTACAAGGTTTATGATTAATATCAAGTTGGTATTTTAAAATACCCTCCCATGCATCAGTAACCCCTCCTGAAGAACCGGGTAAGGCAAAAATATATTTTCCTTTAGCTAACACAGCGCATGCTCTCGATTGCATTGCTGAGGTTCCTATCGTCTTATAACTTAATTCTCTAAACAACTCTCCAAAGCCAGGTATTTCCTTATCCTTAATTTCACTTATTGCTTCAGGAGTTATATCTCTTCCCGTTAAACCAGTTCCTCCAGTTGTAATAATTACATCAAGATTATCTTTTTTTAACCAATTTAATAAAATTTTTTTTATTTCTTCTTTTTCATCTTTTACTATTTTTCTATCAATTAAATTATGATTTTGTTCTTTAATTTTTTTAACTAAGATCGCGCCAGATTTATCATTATCAATAGTTCTGGTATCAGTCACTGTTAACAAGGCTATGTTTACCTGCATAAATATATTATAGGATAAATTACTATGGTGTTGCTAGCGATATTATTTTTTATTACTGCCGTTTTATATTCAAGTGTTGGTTTTGGTGGAGGATCCACTTATCTTGCTCTACTTTTAATTTGGGAAATTCCATATTTTATATTCCCTGTAATAGCTTTATCCTGCAATATAATTGTTGTGTCTGGCAATTGTTTTAATTACATAAAGGCAGGAAGTTTAAACTTTAAGTTATTAATTCCATATTTAATTGGTTCCATACCGCTAGCTTATATAGGTGGATCTTTACCTATAGAAAAAAAATTATTTGAAATATTCTTGTTTCTAGTTTTAGCTTTAGCTGGAAGTTTGCTTTTATTTAATTTTAGATCTTACGATGATAAAGAATCAAGTTACAGAAAAATTCCTGCTTCAATTTCAGTTTTAATTGGAGGTACTTTAGGATTTGTTTCTGGAGTTGTGGGAATTGGTGGAGGTATTTTTTTAAGCCCAATTTTATTTTTAATAAGAGCTGGAAGACCGAAGCATATAGTAACGGCAGCTTCACTATTTATTTTAATAAATTCCATTTCAGGGATAATTGGTCAATTATCCAAAAATAACGTTTTAACTGAGATACTAAATCATTGGTATTTGCTTGCTGCTGTATTTTTAGGTGGTCAAGTTGGAAATTTTTTAAATTTGAAAATTTTTCCAACTCGAATCCTAGCTCTGTTGACAGCGTTTCTTGTTCTTTTTGTTGCAGTTAGAATAGGAATACGTTTTTTTTATTAACTTTTATTATTAAGGTACTCACACCATTTTTCAAAATGGGGTTGATAATAAAAATCGAATGCATTTTTTCCAATTGGTTGAACCACAGGAAAGAGAGGTTCCGCTTCTAAAATTCTTGGTACTTTTAAGGCTTCTGCCATTGGATAAGCAACAGATTGATTTCCAATAAAAAATTTACAAGATTTAATCACCCTCGCCATATCCAAATAGTCTTTACAGTTATAAAAATCTAAATTTTTTATATCTTTTTTTAAATCTTCATATTCATCTTTTATGCCGATAAATATTAAATCTTTATATTTGTGTAAAAATTTATAATTAATAAATTGATTTCTATGTCTAAATGTCCTGTGTATGATGATTTTATTTTTAATTTCGTCATGTGGCTCTACTTCTAAATATGGATCTGTAAGATCTACTTGGATGCCTGTTATTTGAAAATACCATCTAGGTGAATTAAAATTAATATTTACAGGAAGCTCTCTAAATATATCAAAATTTATATCGATTTCTTGATTATTGTACTTTTCAACTTTATGAATAAATTTTTGTTCTTTTATTAAAGGTAGAAAAAGATTTAACATTCTATCGTCAATAAAAACATTACCTGCTGGATGATTATAATATTCTACCGGCATTATTTTATTTGTTTGAATATAAAAATGGCAAACGTGATTTTTTGCTAATTCTTTTATGACAGGCAGGGCATAAATAAGGTCACCAAGATGACCTGAGTGTAGCAAATTTAATTGTTTTTTATTTCTGATTTTGTCATGAATTTCTTCAATATAGGACTTATATTTTTTATTAAACTGATCAAGACTTCTTTGAATTTCTCCTTCTCTTTTAAAACTAAAGTATTTTTTTTTATCAAATAATTTATAGAAGTATTTTTGGATATTTAATTTCATCAGTTTTATAATTGAATTATATATTTAACACAGAAATGAATTATTTTCAGCTTTTGTGCAAGAAGTAACATAGAAATTTGTTTAATTATATATGTATCAATTATAAATTTTTATATATAAGAGTGATATTAAGTTAAAAAAAATGAATTTAGTATCAATATTAAATAAATCTATCAAAAAAAAAGAAAAAAAAAGAACAAGACACGCTTTTCCATTAAAAGACTCTACATTTAGAAACAAAGATTTAATCGAAGGAATTAAAGTTATTTTAACAAAGGATTTAACCATGTTTAAAATAACAAAGAAGTTTGAAAAAATTTTTTCTAAAAAACTCAAAACTCAATATTCTTTAATGGTAAATTCTGGGTCATCAGCAAACTTGTTAGCCTTTCAATGTTTGATAAATCCTTATAGGAAAAAGAGACTACAAAAAGATGATGAAGTATTAATACCAGCAATTTGTTGGTCGACATCTTTATGGCCAATAATTCAAAGCGGATTAAAACCCGTTTTCGTAGATGTTGATAAGGAAAATTTCAACATAAATTTAAAAGATTTAAAAAAAAAAATTTCTAAAAAAACCAAAGCATTAATCTTAGTTCATGTTCTTGGAAATTCAGCAAATATGGAAACTATAATGAAGATTGTAAAAAAAAATAAAATTATTCTTATCGAAGATGCATGCGAATCTATTGGAGCTAAATATAAAAATAAATTTTTAGGAACCTATGGAGATTTTTCTACATTTTCATTTTATTTTTCTCATCAAATATCCTCAGTAGAGGGTGGCATGATATGTTGCAAAAACAAGGAAGATGAAAACATTCTTAAATCTCTAAGATCTCATGGCTGGGCAAAAGATTTATCAAATCAAAAAAAATTAGAAAAAAAATTTAAATCTATAAATAAAAAATTTTTATTTGTTAATTCAGGGTTTAATTTTAGACCAACTGACATACAAGCCGCAATTGGTTTGAGCCAATTTAAATCATTAGAAAGTATTATTAAAATTAGAAAAATAAACAGAGAAAAAATTATTAAAAAATTAATTTCCGATAAAAGATGGAATAATCAAGTTATCTTCGTCAAGAGAAGTTATAATGTTAAACCCTCATGGTTTGGGTTAACAATGTTGTTAAATAAAAAATTGAAAAAATATAAGGAAAAAATACTAGAGAGAATGGATAAATTTGGAATTGAAAACAGACCAATAATTAGTGGTAACTTTTTAAGACAACCAGCGCTGAGAAAATATCGTTTAAAGCAAAAAAGTAGAGATTTTCCAAACGCAAATCTTATTCATGAACTTGGTCTATTTGTAGGCATTAAAAATAAAATTTTAACACAGTCTGAAATAAATAAGTTTTCAAATATTTTTTTCAAATCATTTAGAATTTAAATTTATTGATTGAAAAAAAAAATAAAAAGTACTATAACTCAATACAGATTTTATGGCGGGGTAGCTCAGTTGGTTAGAGCGCAGGACTCATAAGCCTGAGGCCGGCGGTTCGACTCCGCCCCCCGCTACCAATTTGTATTTAAACAGTGATAAAAAAATTTCTACAAAAAATATTTAAAAAAATTTCTTACAAAATTTATATAATAATATATGGAAAGATAGAAAGTTCTATAAAAACCGGTGAGGATAATAGAATTAAAGTACAAATTATTAACATAGAAAAAAATTTAAAATATAAAATTTATAACATTACTAATGGTAGATTATATACTGATCGTATTCATGATACTGCGATCATACTTGACAATAATATTGTTGAAGAATCCTCATTTCAATTAAGAAATAATCACGATGGAGAGTTATATAATTCAAAAATAATAGACAATATTGTTTTTAAAAAAGGAACACCAAGAAGATTAAGGAATTTAAATGGTTCAGTTTTGTCTCTAGTAACTGGAGGGGGAGGGAATCATAACTATTGGCATTGGTTATTCGATGTTTTGCCAAGATTAAGTTTGTGTAGCAAAATTTTAAAATTAAATGAGGTAGATTATTTTTTATTTCCCAGTCTTTTAAAAAGATTTCAAACTGAAACATTAGACCTTTTAAATATTCCTAAACATAAAAGACTTTCAAGTGAAAAATTTAGACATATAAAAGCCGACAATTTATTAGTAACTGATCATCCAGTAATGGTGAGTGGTGAAGCAACAGAAGATATTAGAAATACCCCAAGTTGGATTAGTGAATGGCTTAAGAATAGTTTTCTAAAAAGAAAAATAAGCAGTAGTAAAAAAAATTTTTATATAGATAGGAATGATCATTCAAACAATCAGCAACAACAAAGATCAATCTCCAATGAGGATGAAGTTAAAAAATATTTATTAAATAAAAATTTTATTTCAGTAAAACTTCAAGATATTAATTTTATAGAGCAAGTTAATCTATTTAATAATGCCGAATGTATCGTAGGTCTACATGGGGGAGGGTTTGCAAATATTGTTTTTTGTAAACCAGGAACAAAAATTGTAGAACTAAGAAGTAATCAAGCGGGTCCACCAATAGAGAATCTTGCAAAAAAAAATAATTTAAATTACAACTCAATTACTGTGGAATCCAAAAAGTCGGAAAAATATAATTACCGAAATCAGCAAGGAGCAATCGAAGTACCAATTAAAGATTTAAATAAAATATTATAAAAATATTAAAATATGAAAATGTTTTGTATAACCTTAGATCCCAATCACTATGAAATTATAAAAAAATTTGGATATACACCTGTAGGATTAGGAAAAAAAGATTTTAATAATAGTTGGTTCACTGATAAATCAGGAATAAATATTTCGGAAAAAAATAAGAATTATGGAGAATATACTTTTCACTATTGGTTATGGAAAAATTATTTAGATAAAATTGATAATGGATGGATAGGTTTTTGCCAGTATAGAAAATTTTGGAGTTCAGAACAACATGATGCTAAAAATATAAATTTTAATAGTTTAAACACGCAGGTATTAAAAGAAATTCCAAATATTTTTGATAAGTATGATTCAATTTTAGGTGAACCAATATATATCAATCAATTTAGAACAATGAAATTTATAAAAAAGGGATTAAATTTTTTTATTAAAAGACCATTTGTTATTTTTAATAAAAAAAAAAGAAATATTAATTTTCATTTTGACTTTATGCATGGAGAGAATAATTTAAATAATGCTATTGATTTACTTGATGATAAAAATAAAGTCGATTTTAGAAAATTTGTAAATAATGAAGTATCTTTTAATCCCCACAATATGTTCATTTGCAAATCAAAAGAAAAATTAAAAAATTATTATAATGATCTTTTTCCATGGCTCGAAAAATGCGAAAAATTATTTGGCTTCGATGATCTCAAAGGGTTTGGAAGAATAAGAATTTATGGTTTTCTTGCTGAACGATTTATGTCTTATTGGTTTAGAAAAAATACAAAGAGTGTAACAATGCCAATAATTTTTTATGATATAAGAAAAGACATAAATCATAAGCCTTTATAGATTTTTTTAAATTCTTTAAATGTTTTAAGTTTCATATCCTTAGCAGATACCAAAGGTTTTTTGGATAGCCATTTAATTTTTAAAAGTTTGTCATTCCATATAATTCCGTCTTCATATTTAGGATGATAGTAATTTGATAATTTATAATAAATTATATTTATTTTTGACATGCTATAGTATGCATGAGCAAAACCTTCAGGAACATATAAAGACTTACAATTACTATCAGATAATTCTATGCTAAAACTTTTTCCAAATGTTTTTGATGTTTTTCTTAAATCTATAACGCAATCAAATATTTTTCCTTTTAAAACAGTCACATATTTAGCTTGTTTATATTTTGATTGAAAATGAAATCCTCTTAATACATTTTTTTTTGAAGTTGTTGCATAGTCAAAAATTAATTCATTCCATCTGATAATTTTTTTTATAAAGGTTTCTCTTAAAAAACCTCTTTTGTCTTCATGCTTATTTTGTTTGATGATTTTTAATCCTTCAAATTTTGTGTTAATTATTTTCATAACTTATTTTATTATTTTGTTTAGTTTAGATAAGTTCATAAATGGTTTAATGGGAAATTTATGTTTTGAATTACTTTTGTTAGTTGTTTTTTTTATTTTAGGATTAAATTTTTTTACAAAATTGTAAACACTTTTAGTTGGCCCACCCAGGTTGATTATTCCTTTTTTATTTAATAGTTTGATCAAAATTTTTGATAAATCATCATGAAAAATAAAATTTAATTTAACATTTGTAAAAGCTCTTTTATGAATAAATGGTCGTTCTGTCATACAAACTCTTAGTATCAATGAATTTTTATACATCTGAACAGCACATTCGCCGCCAAGTTTAGACCAAGCATAATTATTCCATGGTAAAACTGAATCATGCTCTCTGTAGTTACCCTTTTTTCCTGGATAAACGTAACTTGTAGAAAAATATATTAGTTTTATTTTTAATTTTGAGCAGATTTTAACTAAGTTAGATGTGCCAATTATATTTAAACTTATACTTTTATCTATATTTTTTTCATGTTCAGACATGGGTCTTGAAAATCCAGCCAAGTGTAAAACTGATTTAGGTTTTGTTTTTTTTAAAAAATGTAAAATAGAATTTAGATTAGTTATGTCTAGTTTTTTTTTAGTAGGGTAGATAAAATTGTATGCACATTTGGTTTTTTTTAAACTTTTAGCAAATCTTCCACTACCCCCAGTCACCACAATTGTATTTTTCTTAAACATTTATTTAGATGATTTTTTAGTTAAAGTTGATAAATATTCCGAATAATTGCATTTACCATAAAATTTTATTGCTGCTTCAACATTTTTTCTAGTAATCCACTTATTGTTTAAAGCTATCTCTTCTAAACAAGCTATTTTAAGACCTTGTCTATTTTCTAATGCTGAAACAAAAGCAGACGTATCATAAAAATCTTTGATTGACCCTGTATCAAGCCAAGCACCACCACGACCAAGGAACTGAGCAGTTAATTTATTATTTTTTTTATATTTGTTTAATAAATCAACAATTTCAATTTCATTTCTTCTAGATGGTTTTAATTTTTTACTAAAAGCAATAGCTTTATTGTCAAAGAAGTAGAGACCAGTTACAGCAAGGTTAGAAAAAAATTTTTTAGGCTTTTCAATAATTTTTGTTATTTTATTTTTTTTATTAATACTTGCTACACCATATGAAGAAGGATTCCCTACGGGGTGTAATATTACAGTAGCGCCTTTACTTAATTTTACACATTCTTTCAATTTTTTTGTTAAACTTTGTGCATAAAAAAAATTATCACCCAAAATTAAGGCCACATTTTCTTTTCCTATAAATTTTTCAGCTATCAGAAAAGCATCAGGCAAACCTCTTGGTTTTTTTTGTTCCGCGTAAGCAATTTTAATACCTAGGTTTTTTCCATTCGGTAAAATTTTTTTAAACTGATTTTGTTGATTTTTATTAACAATTATTAAGATATCTTTTATCCCCGAAAGCATAAGAACGGATAAAGGATAAAAGAAAACAGGTTTATCATATATTGGCAATAAATGTTTGTTTACTGCCTTTGTTAATGGACTCATTCTTGAACCAATTCCTCCAGCTAAAATAATTCCTTTTTTTATCATTTTTTTAATCCAAGCCTATTTATATAAAATTTTTTTGAAACACTATTAAAAAAAGCTTTATTATTTAGATACCAGTCAAAAGTTTGCGATAAACCTAAGTGTAAAGGAATTTTTGATTTCCAGCCTAATTTCTTATTAATTTTCTTATTATTTAATGCATATCTAAAATCATGTCCCGGTCTATCTTTTACAAATTTTATTTTTACCCTTTTTTTAATCTTCACTGACTTAGCTCTTGCTATTTTTATTAATTTTTTTGCTACATCTATATTTTTAAGATTTGTGCCAGATCCAATATTATAACTTTCTCCCAATTTTCCCTTTAAATAAATTTTTAACAAAGCCTCACAATGGTCTTGAACATAAACCCATTCTCTAGAATTTTTTCCCTTAGCATAAATAGGAAGTGGTTTGTTATTTATAATATTAAAAATTAACTTTGGTATTAATTTTTCTGGAAATTGATTGGGTCCATAATTATTACAGCAATTTGCTATTATACCATGAATTTTATAAGTTCTAATATAAGCCTTGATTAAATGATCCGCACTAGCTTTTGAAGATGAGTAAGGTGAACTGGGATTATATGGATATTTTTCATCGGATCTTCCTTTATTTAAATCACCATAAACTTCATCAGTAGAAACATGAATAAGTTTTATTTTTTTATTATAAGCTAGAATAGATTCTAATAAATTATATGTTCCTAGAATATTACTTAAAATAAAATTCTTTGGTGTATCAATTGATCTATCCACATGCGTTTCAGCGGCTAAGTTAAAAATTACATTAGGTTTAAATTTCTTTAAAATTTTAGTAATTTTATTTTTATTGTTTAAATCTGTTTTGAAAAAAATGTAATTTTTATTTTTATTTAAATTTTTAAGGTTATAAGGATTAGCAGAATAGCTTAGTTTATCTATATTAATAACAAAGTATTTTTTTTTGAGCAAATATTTAACAAGGTTACTTCCGATAAATCCTGCGCCTCCTGTCACTATAACTTTTTTCATATTTTGCTTTTTACATTACTAAAAACTGTTAGTATACTTGATAATCTAAAACGTCAGTATTCATTATACTATGTCAATATCTGGGCAAAATTTAACAATAGTAATAGTAACTTTAAAGAGTGAAAAAATTATTGATCAATGCTTAAAATCTATTAATAAAAATGTGCCTATCATTATTGTTGAAAATTCAAGTAATCAAAGATTCAAAGATGAATTAGAGTCTAGATATCAAAATTTAAAATGTATACTTTCACAATCTAATTTAGGAATGGGTGCTGCTAATAACATTGGAATAAAAGAGTCAAAAACAGATTATGTATTAATATTGAATCCAGACGTAGTATTAGAAAAAAATACTTTAGACGAACTTTTTTTAGCGTCGAATGAATTATCTAATTTTTCAATTTTATCACCATTAGAGAACAAAATTCCAAACTATGGTTCTTTTAAGGAAAATTATGATGTCAAAATTGTAAAAAATATGAATGAAAATAATGCTTCTCCTTTCAAAGTAGAATGGGTGGATGGTTTTGCGATGCTCTTAAATAAAAAACAACTTCGGGAAGGAATTTATTTTGATGAAAATTTTTTTATGTACTTAGAAAATAATGATTTATGTCGTAGAGTTATTGATAATCGAGGTTCAATTTTTATTGTACCTAAAGCAAAAATAAGTCATTTAGCAGCGAAAACTGTAGACAGTGAATTTGCAGATGAAGTTGAGTTTTCAAGAAACTGGCATTGGATTTGGTCAAAATTTTATTATAGTAAAAAACATTTTAGTTTTTTTAAAGCTCTCATAGAATGTTTGCCCACTTATTTTTCTTCTATTTTAAAGTTTATGTTTTATTTTTTAATAAATAATAAAATTAAAAAGAAAATATATTTTAATAGAGCTTCTGGTTTTTATAATGCCTTACTGGGAAAATCCTCTTGGTACAGACCAAATTTTAATAACTAGTGTCCTGGAAAATCTATTAAACTAAAACTTTTATATCCTTTTTTTTCCAGTAATTTTTTTCCTCCTAAATCAAAAAGATTTATAACAAAGATAAAACCAGCTACTATACCTCCTGACTTTTCAACCAACTTGGCAGCCGCTTCAGCAGTACCTCCTGTTGCAATTAAATCATCTATTATAATTATTTTTTCTTTCGGGCTAATCGAATCTTTATGAATCTCTAAAGTAGCTTTTCCATATTCTAATTCAAAATCTACCGAATATCTTTCAGCTGGTAACTTGTCTTTTTTTCTTAATAAAATATATGGTTTTGATAAATTATATGAAAGAGGTGATGCAAAAATGAAACCTCTAGACTCAATAGCCGCTATTTTATCATAATTTAAATTGCTTAATATTTTTGACAATTGATCTATACAATTTTTAAATGCATTCTTGTCTTTAATTAATGTAGTTATATCTCTGAATAAAATCCCTTTTTTGGGATAATCTTGAATTGAGCGTATGTATTTTTTTAAATCCATTTTTTACTTCAAAGTTAATAAAAAAGATCATATTAATTATAATAATTTATGACAAAAAACAAACTAGCAATTATAGGAGGAAGTGGACTTTATGATATAGAGGGGATGCAAAATCCAAAATGGAAATCTATATCAACTCCATGGGGAAAACCCTCTGATCAAATACTAAATTTAAAATATAAAGGAAAAGAAGTTTGTTTTCTACCGCGTCATGCAAGAGGACATAAAATTTCACCATCAAGTATAAACTTTAGAGCTAACATAGATGCTTTAAAACAATTAGGGGTTACTGATATTATTTCAGTATCCGCGGTCGGCTCTTTAAAAGAAGATTTACCACCAGGAAAATTTGTAATAGTTGATCAATTCATAGACAGAACCTTTGCTAGAAAAAAAACTTTTTTTGATGAAGATATTGTTGCTCATGTTTCCATGGCTCACCCAACATCAAATGGTTTAATGAATGCTTGCGAAGAAGCAATAAAGAAGGAAAAAATCGATTATCAAAGAGGAGGTACCTATGTTGTTATGGAAGGACCTCAGTTTTCAACATTAGCGGAATCCAATTTATATAGATCTTGGAAAGCTGATGTTATTGGAATGACAAATATGCCGGAAGCAAAGTTAGCGAGAGAGGCGGAGATTAGATACGCTTCTGTATCAATGGTTACTGATTATGATTGTTGGCACCCGGACCATGAAAACGTTGATGTGCAAACAGTTATTAAAGTTTTATTAGGTAATGCCGCTAAAGCAAAGAATATGGTTAAAAACATTATTGAAAATTTTGAAAACCATGTAGATCCTAAAGATCCAACAAATAATTGTTTAGATGTTGCAATTATCACTGCTCCAGAAAAAAGAACTAAAAAAACAATTAAAAAACTAAAGACTGTAGCGGGCAGAGTATTGTTAAAATGAAAATAGAAGGAAAAGAATATCGTACAATTTGGTTTGATGAAAAAAATCAAACAGTAAAAATTATTGATCAAACAAAGCTTCCACATCAATTTATAATTAAAGATCTGAAGACAGTAAAAGATGCCATTAATGCCATAAAAGTTATGGAGGTTAGGGGAGCTCCATTAATAGGTGGAACCGCTGCTTACGGTATTGTTTTAGCTATTATGGAAAAAAATGATCCTAATTTTATTAAGAAAAGCTCAGAAGAATTAATCCAATCAAGACCTACAGCAATTAATTTGAAGTGGGCAGTTGATCGCATGATGAAAAAGCTATCAGGGGTTAATAATAATGAATTATTAAAAGTAGCTTTAGATGAAGCCAAAGCAATTTGTGAAGAAGATGTTAAATTTTGTGAAAATATTGGATTAAATGGATTAAAAATTATTGAAGAAATTTATAATAAAAAGAAAGATAAAGTAAATATTTTAACTCACTGTAATGCTGGTTGGCTTGCAACAATTAACTGGGGAACAGCAACATCTCCGATATATCACGCTCATAAAAAAGGAATTCCAGTTCATGTTTGGGTAGATGAGACAAGACCAAGAAATCAAGGAGCTAATTTAACTTCATACGAACTGAATGAAGAAAAAATTCCTAATACAATCATCGCAGATAATACAGGTGGAATATTAATGCAAAGAGGTGAAGTAGATATGTGTATTGTTGGAACTGATAGAACTCTATCTACTGGAGATGTTTGTAATAAAATTGGTACTTATTTAAAAGCATTAGCAGCTAAAGATAATAATGTTCCATTTTATGTAGCACTACCAAGCTCTACGATAGATTGGAATATAAAGGATTTTAAAGATATCCCAATTGAAGAAAGAAACTCGGAGGAACTAACCCACGTTGAAGGATTAGATAAAGATAAGAAGCTTCAAAAAATATTAATTTATCCACAGAAAAGTAAAGCAATGAATCTAGCTTTTGATGTAACACCTGCTAAATATGTAACAGGGTTGATCACAGAAAAAGGCGTCTGTGAAGCATCAGAAAAAGGACTGAAAGGATTATTTAAATGAAAAAAATAATATTAATACTATTAGCAATTATTTTTACAACAAGCGCTTATGCACATTCTACAAAAGATGTTGCAAATTATGATTCTAAAAAAGAATGTAGAAAAACAAAATCCCTGCTGAATTTCATCTCAAAACATAAATTATATAAAGATAAGGGAGGGGAATTAATAAAATTTAAATCATACACTGGATTTGACCAAAGAACAGTAATTATTGGTGGTCATAAAAAAAATCCAATAGAGATAACAGGGTACATGCAATTGCCAAAAGGCACATCAAAGGTACCTATTGTGATTTGGACACATAGCAGCGGAGGTCCTGGAGATTATATATGGGACGACTTTGTATATCACGGTACACAAAATCTTTTGAAAGCGGGAATAGGCGTAATGTATATAGATAATTTTTGTCCAAGAGGCGCCAGATCTACCTGGAGAGATCAATCTAAAGTTCCACTAATTAATGGAGCAATTGATGCACTCATGGCTTTAAAAGTTTTACAATCTCATCCTAGATCTAATGGGAAATTTGGAACAACTGGCCACTCGAGAGGTGGAACTAATTCATTTTTCGTATCGGATGTTAAACTTACATCGAAGTTCCTTGATGGCACAAAAGGTTTTGATGCGATTTTACCGGAAGCAGCAGAATGTAGGATGGCTGGTTTTTTTGCAGAACCAGAATTAACATCTAATACAACATTACTTGTAGTGCACGGTGGAGCAGATGATTACACTTTGGCCAAGTTTTGTAAGGAGCATGCTGAAAGAATTAAAGCTCCACCCGGTAAAGTAAAAATTGATATTAAAGAAGGCTGGTACCATCTTTGGGCTGCTGGTAAAAAACCTTGGAGAGAAAAAAGGGCAATGACTCTTCATGATTGTCCTGATTTTTATGTTGATAACGATGGTCGATTTACTAACCCGACGTGGGTTGAGTGGATGGTGAATAAACACAAAAAATACGCTTCAGAAGATGCATTTTATGAAGCTGCGCAAGAAAATCCAAGTAAAGCCTGGAAAACTGGTTTTAAAATTATGAAAAAAGAAAAATGTATTTCCAAAGGAGTTACGATTGGTGGAGATAATATGGATGTTTATATGCCTCAGTTCATTAACTTCTTCAAAGAAAATTTATTATAGTGAGTAATATTTCAGCTTACATAATTTTAATTATTGCCGTTGCTTTAGGTACAGCAGCAAATGGTTTTGCAAAGAGTGCACAAGGATTTACACTATTGATACCGAGCATCATTACAGCAATTACAATTGTTTTATGTATGTTTACGTTATCACTTGTAATGAAAGTTATTCCTGTCGGTATTACTTATGCTTCATTTGCTGGACTTTGTATTATAGCAACCGTGTTAGTTGGAGTTTTTAAATTTAATCAGATACCTAATCTTTATACAATTATAGGGTTGGGTTTAATCATTTCAGGAGTATTAATGGTTAACTTAATTGGTAAAACCAATCCATGAGATGAAAAGCAAAATTTTAAAATTAATTCTAATTTTGATTGGAATATTTCTTATTTATTTTACCAGAACTAATTTTAGTGAACATAATTTAAAAAAGACAATTTCGGCATGTCTTTTAGCTCAAAAAGGTACATCAGAATCATTTGATATAGAAAAAGCTAAAAAGTATTGTGAGGAAAAAATCAGAAAATAAAACTAGATTAAATGTTTATCTTAAAGAAGCAGCGATATTACCACCATCAACAGTAAGGACCGCTCCAGTAGTTTTTTTCGAAGTAGCCAAATGAAAAAAAGCTTTAGCAACATCTTCTGCTTTTACTTCATTCAATAATAAATTTCCCTTCATGTATTCATCAGTTGATAATGCTCTTGCTTTGGCTCTGGTTTTAATCATTTTATCTGTCATTAAACCACTTCTTATTCTATCAGCGTTTACTCCATTTGATCTGATTCCATAAGATCCATAATCAACAGCGTATTGTTTGCATAAGCTCAGCAAAGCTGATTTCGGCAATCCGTAAGGACCAAAATTTTTTCCAGGATTTACTGATTGTTTTGAAATATTAAAAAGTAAACAGCCATTAGTATTTTGCTTTTTCATTATTTTAACTGCTTCAGAAGCACAGTTTTGATGTGAAAAGAAATTAATTTCAAAACTTTTTCTTAATATTTCATCACTTATTTCTCCTATCGGACCTCCTGGAGCTGCTCCAGCGTTTGAAATTAAGATGTCAATTCCACCAAATTTTTCACAGATCTGCTTAAAAGCCTTTCTTACACTTTTTTTATTTGTAACGTCACAATGTATACAAAGATCTTTAATTTTTGATTGTACTTCAGTCAAACGATCTAAATTATTATCAAGTAAAACAACTTCAGCTCCATAACTTTTAAACATTTTATAAGTTTCAAAACCTATGGTTCCAGTGCTTCCAGTAACCACAACAACATTTCCTTCAAGGAGTTTTTTCTTCTTTTTAATCTTAGCTTGTTCTAAAGACCAGTATTCAACATCAAACAAATCTTTTTCAGGAATAAATTTATAAGTAGAGGTTTCTTCAACGGAAGAAATTACTCTAGCGTTAGTTTCTGTCAAATCTCCTGCAATTTTCGCAGCATTTAAGTCTTTGCCAACACTAAACATACCGACGTTTTGTATTAAGATTACTCTTGGAGAAGTATCTAGCATTACTTTTTTGTCTTTAGCTTTTTTATGATTTATATTGAAGTATTGAATGTATTTTTTTTGATAATTTTCAAAAGCTTTTTTTGCTGTTCTCTTAAATTCTTCAATAGTAGAATTTTTTTTAGGTGTAATTATTAAAGGAAATGGCTTTACCCTAATTACATGATCAGGCGTTGCGGTCCCTTTAGATGAATAACTTTTAACATTTTTTCCATTTATAAAATATTTCAAATTTTTGTTTAATCTATAATTAATTACAAATTTTTGATCTTTATTTTGAGATAAAAGACCTCTTATAATTGGTGCAACTTCGTGAATATTAAATTTTGTAGAAAATTTTTTAATTTGTTTAATCTTTCTACTTTTTAGTTTTTTTACAGCTCTTTCAGCTTTTGATACATATTTTATCATTAAATCATAAGCTTCTTTACAATCGTTTGCGAAAGTAAATATTCCATGATTCATTAAAATTAAACAATTTATATTTGGATTTTTTGTATAAATTTCATGTATTTTTTTAGCCAACATAAAACCAGGCATTACATAAGGAACTATACTAACTTTATCTCCAAATATTTTTTTACAAAAATTTAAACCACCGGGTCTGTTAGTAACATTTAGTACTGCGTCTGCGTGAGTATGATCGACGTATTTAAAAGGCAAAAAAGCATGCAGAAACGTTTCTACAGAAGGATTTGGCGATTTAATATCAATAAGATTTCTTTTTTGATAAGCGACCATATCTTCGTCAGACAAGTATTTTTTATTTTTTAATGCTAGTAAAGGTTCTAGTTTAACCGCAGGAAGCCCTGGAGGCTCTATATCAGCCATATCCCATCCACTTCCTTTTACGCATAAAACTTTATATTTTTTTCCATCGATGTCTTTAATTGTAGATTTAACAGAAGTATTTCCACCACCGTGCAAAACTAATTCTTTATTTCTTCCAAGAAGACGAGTCGTATAGACTCTAAGTGCTAAATCAGCTGAAAACCCAAGTTTTTCGTACTTTTTTATATATTTTTTTGCAATTTTTTTTGACCAATTATTTTTCAAAATAAAACTCCTTAAACTTATTAACAACTAATTTTTAATTATTTCATACTAATTTTTAGTTGTAAAAAATAAAATAACAAGATAAAAAAAATATAGAGAGTCGTTAAAAAAATGAAAAAAGTTGGAGAACACGTAACAATAGATTTTTTAGGGGTAAAACGAGAGTATTCTCCTGAATTTTACACTAAAGTTATCTATAAAATTGCCAAAAAGGCCAGAGTAGAGGTTCTTAATATAGCAGAAAAGGTTTTCAAACCACAGGGATATACTTGCGTTGCTCTTTTGGCTGAAAGTCATATGAGCTTTCACACATTTCCAGAAAGAGGAATAATAAGTTTTGATTTTTTTACTTGTGCAAAGATTTCTCCTACAGCAGCTTTAGATATTTTAAAAAACGAAATTAAGCACGAAAGAGCAGTAGTCAGAAATTTTGATAGAAGTAATAAAGGTGTCTATGAAGACATATATAGTACGCCAGGACATCAAAAATATTATATTGTAAATGATGTATTAGAAAATTTTGTATCAAAAGTAGGTCAACATATCGAAATAATGAAACTTGAAGAATTTGGCAACGCTCTATTTATAGATAGCGAATTGCAAGTTGCTGAAAAAGATGAAAAAAAATATAGCGGACAATTTGTCAGTTCAGCACTTAGTTTATCCAAGGAAAATTCAAGTGCAGCAATAATTGGTGGTGGCGACGGTGGAGTGGCAAGAGAATGTTTGTCAAAAGGATTTGATTTAATCGACTGGTATGAATTAGATCCTGAAGTGGTAAAAGTTTGTCAAAAACATCTTCTAAAAATCTGCGGAGAAGTTAAAGCAAATAATAATGTAAAAACATATTGGGGAGATGCTTTTGAAAGTATTAAAAAAGTTAAAGATTCAAAATATGATAAAATTTTTGTGGATCTTAATGATGATCAGTTCTGCATAGATTTGGCTGCAAAAAATATGAAAAGTTTAAAAAGAATCCTTAAACCTGGAGGAGTGATAACCGCTCAAGTCGGAACCTTGTCCAAAAAGCCTAAACAGGTTAACAACTGGTTAAAGGTATTGTCCCATAATTTCGGTAACTCTAAGCTAGATGAAGTAGTTATACCAAGCTTTGATTGTCGTTGGAATTTCGCTTCTTCCATCATGAATTCTTAAATAATTCAACTATTTCACGTAATAATTTTTCTGGAATAATCTTTTTTTTAATCTTACTATTATTATAATTTATTAATAAAGGGGGAATATGAAAAATATATTTAAATTTTTTCTATCTTCTATTGCTGCTACAGCGATATTTTTTTCTAGCGCTCAAGCAGACAGTATAAGAATAGGAACAGAAGGCGCATATCCGCCATGGAATTCAAAAGATGCCTCA
>CACLLG010000012.1 GCA_902607735.1 uncultured Pelagibacteraceae bacterium
AATATCTCAAAGAAGAAGAGAAGAGGGTGGATTTGTAGGTTATGAAAAAATCAAATCGGATTTGAATGGAAGTCTAAGCAGGTTAAGAGTTGGTATTAAACCTGAAGGAAAAATTATAGCGAGAGAAGGAGTCAAGATTTTTTCAGAAGAAGGCAAAGAGATTGGATCTATTACAAGTGGTACTTTTGGTCCAAGCGTTAACGGGCCTATTGCTATGGGTTATGTAAAATTAAATTTTTCAAAACCTGGAACAAAGGTCTTTTTGGAAGTTAGAGGAAAGAAGCATGAAGCCAAGATATCCGAACTTCCGTTCTATAAAAAAAGTTATGTGAGGTAAAAAATGAGCGAAAAAAAATATTCAAAACAACATGAGTGGGTTACTATAGAAGGTGATGTTGCGACTATCGGTATTACGACACACGCTGCTGAAATGCTAGGAGATGTCGTTTTTGTTGAGTTACCAGAAAAAGGAAAGAATGTAGAAAAAGAAGGACAGGCGGGAGTAGTAGAGTCAACAAAAGCAGCTAGCGATGTTTATACTCCGATAACTGGAGAAATTACTGATATAAATCAATCCATTGTAGACGACCCCGGTGCTGTGAATAAAGATCCAGAAGGGACAGCTTGGTTTTTTAAAATTAAAATAAAAAATAAATCAGAATTAGATCAATTAATGAGTAAAGCTGATTACGATAAGTTTGCAAAGGAGAATCCTAATTAAATGTTAAAAAACGCCCAGAAAGATTTTATCCAAAGGCATATAGGACCTTCTAAAGAAGAACAGAAAGTTATGCTTAAAGAATTGGGTTATAATAACTTAGATGAATTGATTGCTAAAACAGTGCCAGAAAAAATTTTATTAAAAGAAAATCTAAGTATTGGCGAACCTAATTCAGAGTATAAAGCACTTAGAAAATTAAGAGACATCTCTCAAAAGAATAAAATTTGTTCAAATTTTATTGGAATGGGATATTACGGAAATTATACTCCATATGTAATACTAAGAAATATTCTGGAAAATCCAGGATGGTATACTTCTTATACTCCTTATCAACCAGAAGTGGCTCAAGGAAGACTCGAGATGCTTTTAAATTTTCAGCAGATGATAATTGATTTTACAGGGATGGATATTGCGAATGCATCTCTTTTAGACGAGGGCACAGCTGCAGCCGAAGCTATGGGTTTAAGTTATAGAATTTGTAAAAGTGACACCAAAAAAGTATTTATCTCTAAAAATTGTCACCCTCAAACTATTGACGTGATTAAAACAAGAGCCGAACCGCTGGGTTTAAAGATAATAGTAGGGAATGAAGACAAAGATATTAATGAGAATATTGTTTGTGGGATTATACAATATCCAGGAACTTTGGGAGATATAAAGGATCCTAGTGAAGCTATTAGCAAAATACATAAACAAAATGGAAAAGCAGTATTGGTTTGTGATTTATTAGCTCTTGCTAAAATTAAAACACCTGCTGAATTAGGAGCCGATATAGCCGTGGGAAGCACACAACGTTTTGGAATTCCAATGGGTTATGGAGGCCCTCATGCTGCGTTCTTTGCTACTAAAGATGAATACAAAAGATCAATGCCGGGAAGAATAGTTGGTGTTTCAGTGGATAGGCATGGTAACAAAGCTTACAGATTGGCTCTACAAACAAGAGAGCAACATATAAGAAGAGATAAAGCTACAAGCAATATTTGCACAGCTCAGGCTTTGCTTGCAATAGTTTCGGCCGCTTATGCTGTATACCACGGTCCAAAAGGAATTAAAAAAATAGCAGACACTGTTTCACAACTTGCTAAAAGTTTTGCAGATAAATTAAAACAATCTGGCTATGAACTTTACTCAGATTATTTTTTTGATACCGTTACAGTAAAAACACTAGATAAAACAGATAAAATTTATAAAAATGCATTAGATCAACATATAAACATAAGAAAAGTTAACTCTGAGATGTTAGCAGTTTCATTTGATGAAAGAAAAAATCTTTATAGAGCTAATCAGGTGTTAAAAATTTTTAACTGCTCAGAAACAATTAAGGAAACGACTAAAGAAATTACAAACAAAAGCTTATCTAATCTGCCAAAAACTTTATTAAGGACCTCAACATATTTAGATCATCCAGTTTTTAATAGCTACCATTCCGAAACCTCAATGCTCAGATATTTAAAAAAATTAGAAGACTCTGATATAGCATTGAATAGGTCAATGATAGCTTTAGGTTCATGCACAATGAAATTAAATTCAGTTTCCGAAATGATACCTGTAACTTGGAAAGAATTTTCACATCCGCACCCATATTCCCCCATCGAACAAATGGATGGTTACAGAGAATTATTTACTGATTTAAAAAATTGGTTAAGAACAATAACAGGCTTTTCTGGTGTTTCTTTGCAACCAAATGCTGGAGCCCAAGGAGAATTTGCTGGCTTAATGGTTATTAGAAAGTTTCATGAAAAAAATGGTCAAAAAAGGAGAAATGTTTGTTTAATACCCAGCTCTGCGCATGGAACTAATCCAGCAAGCGCTCAAATGGCTGGCATGAAAGTAGTTGTAGTTAATTGTGATGCATTTGGAAATGTAGACTATGAAGATTTAAAGAAAAAAGCCGAAGAATACTCAGATACTTTGTCTGCACTAATGGTAACTTATCCGTCAACTCACGGAGTCTTTGAAGAAAAAATAACTGATATTTGTGATTTAGTTCATAAACATGGCGGTCAAGTTTATATGGATGGGGCAAATTTAAATGCATTGGTTGGCATTGCAAAACCAGGAAATTTTGGCCCTGATGTTTGTCATATCAATTTACACAAAACATTCTGCATACCTCATGGCGGAGGAGGCCCAGGAATGGGTCCTATTGCTTGCAAAAAACATTTAGAGATTTATTTACCAAGTCATCCAGTAATTGATTGTGGTCCCCCTTCTGGAATAGGAGCAATTTCAGCAGCTCCCTGGGGAAGCTCAAGCATTCTCTCTATATCTTGGATGTATATTAAAATGATGGGATCTGAGGGTTTAAAATTGGCTACGCAAAATGCAATTTTAAATGCTAATTATATAGCACACAAACTCAAAGATCATTTTCCAATTTTATACAAAGGAAAAAACGGAAACGTAGCCCATGAATGTATTATAGATATTAGAAAAATTAAAAGTGAAACAGGAATTACAGAAGAAGACATTGCTAAAAGATTAATCGATTTTGGTTTTCATGCACCCACTATGTCTTGGCCCGTCCCAGGTACAATGATGATAGAACCAACTGAAAGTGAAAGTCTTTCCGAAATTAATAGATTCTGCAATTCATTAATTAAAATAAAAGAAGAAATTAATAAAGTTAAAAGTGGGAAATTTGATAAAGATGACAATCCTTTAAAAAATGCACCACATACTCATGTCGAGCTAGCTGCCAATGAATGGAAACATAAATATGATAGAGAAAGCGCAGCCTATCCCTCTGCGACTTTAAAATCTTATAAGTACTGGCCTCCAGTTGCTAGAGTCGATAATGTTTATGGAGATAAAAATCTTTTTTGCTCTTGCCCTTCAATGGATGAATATAAAGAATCTGCTGCTTAAAAAATTCACAATATGAAAATTGCTGTTATAGGTTCAGGTATATCTGGACTCAGTGTTTCCCATTTTTTGTCAAAAAAACATAAAGTAGATTTATTTGAAAAAAATAATCATTTTGGAGGCCATTCATATACCGTTGAACTTCCATTAGAAAATTCAAAAGAAATAATATCAATTGATCTTGGTTTTATTGTATTTAATAAGGTCAATTACCCAAATTTAGTAAAACTTTTTACCAACCTGCGAGTCCCTTATGAAAAAAGCGATATGTCATTTTCAGTGTCTGTCAAAAATTCAAATATTGAATACTCAGGGAGCGGGCTAAAAGGTTTATTTTCAAATAAATATAATATTTTGAATTATAATTTTTTAAAGATGCTAAAGGAGATAATTTTTTTCTACAAAGAAGCCGAAAAAATAAATGAAAAAGAAAATCAAAATCAGACCTTAGGTGATTTTTTGAAATTCAAAAAAATGTCTAATTATTTTACAAATTTTCATATCATTCCCATGGTAGCAGCAATATGGTCAATGCCACCTAATTTAGCTAAAGAAATGCCACTGACTTTATTTTTAAATTTTTTTAAAAATCACGGTCTCTTTAAAATTAAAAATAGACCTGAGTGGTATACAGTGACGGGTCGAAGTAAAATTTATGTTGAAAAAATTTTACAAACAATTAGTGGAGAATATTTTAAAAATTATGAAATAAAAAATGTATTAAGAAATAAAAATAGCGTTAGTTTGTACTATGGTTCTGCAAATGAGTATTTTGAGTATGATCATGTTATTTTTGCTACACATGCTGATACTACTTTAAAATTAATTAACAATCCAACTGAAGGTGAAAAAAAAATATTAAAAAATTTTGAATACAAAAAAAATGTAGCTTATCTTCATAATGATATTTTTTTTATGCCAAAAAATAGAAAGGCTTGGTCAAGTTGGAATGCGATTTTAGACAAACATGACTTAAGTAAGAATTGTGTTACGTATTGGTTGAATAGATTACAAAATTTAAAAACACAAAAGGATTATTTTCTTACACTTAATCCAATTACAAATATAGATAAAAGTAAAATTATTAAAAAAGTTGAATTTTTCCATCCCTTTTATGATATGAAAGCAGTTAAAGCCCAAAAATATCTTTCAGAGTTACAAGGAGTAAATAATAGCTGGTTTTGTGGAAGTTATTTTGGTTATGGTTTTCACGAAGATGGTTTGAATTCAGGAATAGATGTTTCAAAGAAATTATGAGCTTATTTAATTCATGTATATATTCGGGATTTGTAACTCATAGAAGATTTAAACCCAAAAGACATTTTTTTACCTATAAAACCTTTTCATTGTTAATCAATTTAGATGAGATAGAAAAATTAGGGAAAAAAATAAAATTTTTTTCTTACAACAAATTTAATATTTTAAGTTTTTATGACTCGGATCATGGCCCAAGGGATGGTGGTTCACTAATTAATTGGGTAAAAAATACACTTGATGAAGCTAAAATAAATATTGGATCAGGAACTATTAAATTACTTTGTTACCCACGTATTTTAGGCTACGTGTTTAATCCTTTAAGTATTTTTTACTGTTATGATGATAATTTGCAGTTAAAGGCAATTCTTTACGAAGTAAAAAATACATTTAATGAACAGCACACCTATGTATTCCCAACTTCACCACGCTCTAATTTAATTTTACATAAGTGTGCTAAAAAATTTTATGTATCACCTTTTATGGAAATGAAAACATTTTACAACTTTAGATTGTTAAAACCAGAAAAAATCTTAAATATTTTTATTAAGCAGAGGGATTTTGATGGCACTTTACTTACAGCATGTCAGGTAGGTAAAAGAATTGAAATAACTAGTAAAAACTTATTTTTTCAATTTCTCACACACCCCCTCATGTCATTCAAGGTAATTATGGCGATACATTTTGAAGCATTTAGATTGTGGATTAAAGGCGTTAAACACGTCAAAAGAAAAATAAAAATAAAAAATAATTTATCTATAGAAAATTAATGAATAAAATTTTGAATTACATTTCTGATCAGTTTGTTTTTAGAAATCTTAATAAAATTTCTTATGGTTATTTAAATTTGATTGATGTTCGAGGAAAAGAATATTTTTTTGGTAATAATAAAAGTTTATTAAAAGCGAAACTTAAAATTAATAACCCAAGTTTTTGTTTTAATATATTAAGGAAAGGCAGTAGCGGATTAGGAGAAAGTTACATAAAAGGTGAGTTTGAAACTGAGGATCTGACATCATTGATAGAGCTAAGTGCAAAAAATATAAATATTACCTATAAATTTTCAGGATTTTTTCAATTTTCATTATTTCAGAGTTTTTTAAGAAGAAACATATTTAGCAATACAAAAGATAGAAGCAAAAAAAATATATCTTTACATTATGATCTGGGAAATGAATTTTTTTCTACGTGGCTTGATAAAACACTTACATATTCATGTGGAATATTTAATTCTTCAAGTGAAAGCTTAGAAAAAGCACAAATCAATAAATACAATAAATTAATTGATATGGTTAAACCTAAAAGGGGAGATAAAATTTTAGAAATCGGATGTGGATGGGGAGGTTTTGCTGAACATGTAGCAAAAAATTATGATATTAAATTAGACTGTATAACAATTTCAAAAAAACAATTTATATTTACGAAAGAAAGAATGAGGAGAGCAAACTTAAATCACAAAGTTAATGTTAAAATGATGGACTATAGAGACGTTCAAAAGAAATATGACATTATAGTATCTATTGAAATGATCGAAGCAGTTGGTGAAAAACACTTGGATAAATATTTTCATATAATTAAAAAAAATTTAGTTTCAGGAGGACGAGGAGCCATTCAAGCCATAATTATTAAAGATGAGTTATACGATAGATATAGAAAAGAAGAAGATTTTGTACAAAAGTATATTTTTCCAGGTGGTTTTTTACCTTCTTTTAAATCTTTGAATAAAATATCTCAGGAATCTGGTTTAAAAATTGAGGGATATAATTTATACGGCTCTCACTATTCTGATACTTTGAAGAAATGGAGAGAAAGTTTTTTAAGTTCTTGGGATTTGATTTCAAGGCAGGGTTTTAACTTAAGTTTTAAAAAAATGTGGGATTTTTACTTTTCTTATTGCGATGCTGGATTTAAATCAAAAAATATTGATTTAATCCAATTTTCACTTTGTAATAAATGAGATTATTACTACCATTTATTTTATTTTTATTATTAAACAGTTGTTCAGAAATGCAACCAGAAGATTACAAAAATACTAAGCCAATAATTAAAATTGAAGAGTATTTTCAAGGAAATGTAAAGGCGTGGGGAATGCTTCAAGGAAGATCTGGGGAAGTCAAAAGACAATTCGTGGCAGATATGAAAGGTGAATTTGATGGCCAAAATTTAATTTTAGATGAAACTTTTATTTGGAATGATGGTGAAAAACAGGAAAGACGTTGGACCATTAAGAAAGTAGGAGACAATAAATACGAGGGAACTGCTCCTGATGTAGTTGGTATAGCAAAAGGAGTTTCATTTGGCTCAGCTTTTAAATTCGAATATAAATTATTAGTGCCTTATAAAGATAAAAAAATTAAAATAAGATTTGATGATTGGATATTTAAACAAGATGAAAAAACTGCAATTAACAAAGCAACACTAACTAAATTTGGTTTTAAAGTTGGTGAATTGACAGTTTTATTTGTAAAAGATTAATACTTAATAGTCTTCATTCCTTTTTTTACTAACAATAAATATAACCAATTCGGCATAATTTTTAACAACTTCATTATCATTGTAAAAGCTATTGGAAAATGGATTTCAAATGAATTTTTTTTTGTTAATCCAATAAACATTTTTTCTGCAGCAAATTCAGGAGACTTAATCATCGGCATTGGAAATTTATTTTTATCTGTCATAGGAGTCCTAATAAAACCAGGACTTACT
This sequence comes from uncultured Pelagibacteraceae bacterium, assembly GCA_902607735.1. Classification (GTDB taxonomy): domain Bacteria; phylum Pseudomonadota; class Alphaproteobacteria; order Pelagibacterales; family Pelagibacteraceae; genus AG-414-E02. Next base: position 7,547 of record CACLLG010000012.1, read on the forward strand.
AGAGAAACTCTTACGTTGTGTCTTTTAAAATCGAAATAAAGACTTTCAGCTAGACTTGTCAGAGCAGATTTTGAAGCACAGTAACCCGAGGCTGCTGGTAAACCTCTATAAGCAGCTACTGAAGAAACTATAGAAATGTGACCTTTTTTTTTCTCTCTAAAAAAAGTATTGACCGCCATAATACAGTTTAAAGTCCCAAAAAAATTTGTTTCCATGATCTCTCTGATTTTTTCCGAACTAAGTCTTTTTTCTGCATCTGGATCATGCATTCCAGTACAAAATACAGAAATATCTATTGTTTTAAATTTTTCTATTATATTTTGAAAAGTATTTTTAGTTTCACTCTCGTTTTTAACATCCAAAGGAAAAGGGTAAATGTTTGAATTTTGATTGTTTAAATCCTTAAGTAAATTTTCTCTTCTGGCGGATGCGGCAACTTGCCAGCCTTCTTTAGCAAATTTTATTGCGAGCGCTTTTCCGATTCCACTGCTGGCACCAGTGATCCATACATTTTTTGACATGATCTTAATTTAAACACTTTTAATAAAAATGTAATAGAAAATGTGCGACAAGATGTGTGTAGAATTAAAAAAGTTTGCATTTATATATAATTTTTTATGAAGAAAAAGTATCTTATATTTGGTGCAACTGGTTCTATTGGCTCAAGCTTAGCAAGTCAAATGTATGAGGAAAAAGAAGATTGCCATCTAATAGGAAGAAATAAAGATGAATTAAAAGACATTGCAAATAAGCTTAGTTATTCTTATTCGGTATGTGATGTATTGAAACTTAATTTTGCTGATAAATTATTTAAAGATCTAATCGAAACCGAAATTCTTGGAATAGCTTATTGTGTAGGCTCAATTGATTTAAAACCTCTTAGAATAACAAGGGCAAAGGATTTTGTTTCTAGTTATGTTTTAAATTTAGTAGCAGCTACTGACATTATCAGAACATTTCAGGATAATTTAAAAAGAAACAATGGATCAATTGTAATGTTTTCCACCGTAGCAGCAAAAAAAGGATTTCCAAATCACAGTATAATTTCCCCTGCAAAAGCTGCGGTTGAAGGTTTGACCGTAGCTCTTGCTGCTGAGCTGGCTCCACATACTAGAGTAAACTGTATTGCTCCTAGTTTAACAAAATCAAAAATGTCAACATTTTTATTACAAAATTTAAAAAGTATAGATTCTATATCCAAGCTACATCCTTTAAAAAGAATTGGAGAAGGTACCGATGCAGCAAACTTAGCTAAATTTTTACTATCCAAAAATAGTTCATGGATAACTGGGCAGATAATTGGAGTTGATGGAGGTAGAGCAACAATAGCCTAAAAATTATGTTTTCAAAAAAGCAAATAAATTTAAAAGCTTGGACGAGGCAAAAATGGAGAACCAAATCCAAAAAAAAATCTTCAGTAACGGGAGAGCGTTATTTACCAGAAAAAGCTATTAAAGCTCTTTCTTCTTTTGAATATAGACTTACAACAAAAATTAAGCGAAAAGCATCAAAAATAGGTAAACAATTTTCAAAACAACCAAAATATATAACCGACAAAATAAGAAAGTATAGAAATGAATGGAAAATTGATAATAAAATTAAGCAAAGCAATTATACAAAACCTAATCTTAGGAAAAAATTATTTGAAGAAATTAAAGCTACTAAAACTCACGGGACAGGAGCTGGACAATGGTCAGCACGAAAAGCTCAACTATTAGCAAAAAAATATAAATCTTTAGGAGGAGAATATTACTAATGTCATTAGCTAAAAAAATTGTTTCTTTATTAATATTTATCTTTCTTGCTTTTGGAGCTTCTGCGTGGGGAAGTTATGTAACTAACTTATACAAAGAACCTTGGTACTCCATGATATCAAAACCTTCATTCAATCCACCCGAGTGGGTTTTTGCTCCAGTATGGATCACTTTATACATAGCCATGTCAGTTGCCATTTGGTTAATTTGGATAAATCCACAAAGAAAAGAAAAAATTATATACATTTATTTTATTCATCTTTTAATCAATGGAAGTTGGAGTATATTTTTTTTCGGACTTCACCTAATACTTGCATCTCTAATAGTAATTGGGATTATTATTTTTTTCGTAGTTTGGTTAATTAAATTATACTATCCAATTAATAAACTTAGTTCATTTTTGATGTTTCCCTATCTTATGTGGTTAAGTTATGCATTCGTTTTAAATTTCTATATTTTTATACTTAATTAAGTTGTGATATATTTTCCCAAAGGGGATTCATGGACGATGTAGTTGTTGTTGGCGGTGGAATTATTGGAGCTGCCACAGCATATTTTTTATCAAAAGAAGGAAGAAAAGTAAAAGTTATAGAAAGAGATCCTGCGTATAAAAAAGCATCTTTCCCTTTATCTTTAGGTGGTTTTAGAAGACAATTTTTTCAAAAAGAAAATATTAATCTGGGTAAATTTGCTTTAGAATTTATTTCTGATATTTCCAATACATTAAAAACAAAAAACAATCCTAATCCAACCGCTAGTATGGTACCGAACGGTTATCTATTATTATTTGGACCCGAACATGCAGAAGAACAATACGAAGCATTAAAAAATCATAAAGCATGCAACGCTGGTACAAAAAATATTCCTGCAAGCAAATTGAAAGATGTTTTTAGTTGGATTAATCCGGAAGGTTTGGAAACAGCAACTTATACTGATAGTAAAATTGAAGGGTGGATTGATCCTCATATGTTTCATAATGCTTTAAAAAATAAAGCTATTGAATTGGGAGCAAAATTTGAAAAAGGAGATGTTAAAAAAATAAGTGATATTAAAGCAAAAACTATTGTATCCGCTGCAGGATGTTGGACTAATGAATTGCTCGATGACATTCCTGTAGCACCACAAAAACATACAGTGTTCAGAGTAAAATGTCCCAAACACTATCCTGAAATGCCGTTAACAGGCGATCTGATATCAGGAGTCTATTGGAGACCTGAAGGCAAAGAATATCTCGCGGGATCTCCAAATTCTAAATTTGATTGTCCAGATTTAGAACCAGAATGGGATGATTTTGAAAATCTTGTTTGGCCAGCATTAGCAAACAGAGTTCCTGAATTTGAAAAATTAAAACTAACTGGTGGTTGGGCAGGATACTATGATTGTAATACTTTAGATAATAATGCCATTGTAGGAAAACATCCAAAATATGAAAATGTATTTTTAGCTACTGGATTTACAGGCAGAGGATTAATGCAATCACCAGGAATTGGAAGAGGTTTAACGGAGTTAATCACTACAGGAAAATATCAAACCATAGATCTATCTTGCTTTGGACTAGATAGAATTTTTGCTAAACAAAAAAGAACAGAACCTTACGTTTTATAATTAAGCTTTTAATACTTCTGCTTGATCTTTTTCAGCTACAACTTCTGTTTTGAATTGATTTGATATTTTTTGAACCTCAACAGCTGATACTTTATATTCAGCACACATTGTTTCTTCATCTTTTCCATGACCAGTTACCATATTGACCATGTGTTCTGGGAAATGGAAAGTAGTAAAGACTATGCCTTCTTTAACTTTTTCAGTAACTTCAACTTTTAAGGAAACTTCACCTCTTCCTGAATAAAGTCTTGCAATATTACCCGTGTTTAGCTCTCTATTTTTTGCATCTTTTGGATGAATTAACAAAATGTCTTCATCCACAATTTTAATATTTTTAGTTCTTTTCGTCATGGTTGCTGCATTGTAGTGTTGTAATACTCTACTTGTAGTTAGTATTAATGGAAAATCTTTTTTGTTTTTCTCTAATTCACTACTTTCTTTCCAGTCAAAATACTTAATTCTACCTTTTCCTAATTTAAATTCTTTTTCATGCAGAATTTTTGTATCTGTTCCATCTTCTTTTACTGGCCATTGTAATCCTAATTTTCCAAGCCTTTCTCGAGTGATGCCTTTGAAAAAAGGAACTACATCTGCAATTTCAGCTAATACTTCGTCAGCATCATATAATTTTTGGTCATAGCCAAGTTTTTGCATCATTTCTGTGACTATCAGACCATCTGGTTTTGTTCCTGGAAGAGGTTCTGCTGCTTTATTAACTCTTTGAACCCTTCTTTCAGTGTTTGTGAAAGTTCCATCTTTTTCTAAGAAAGTTGTTCCAGGCAAAACTACATCTGCATGTTTAGCAGTTTCACTCATAAATATTTCTTGAACCACTAATAAGTCCAATGCATTCATTGCCTTAGCAACGTGAGCACTATTGGGGTCTGTTTGAACAACATCTTCACCAATAATCCATACTGCCTTCACTTCTTTATTTATTGCAGCATCAAAAATTTGTGGAATTTTTAAACCAGCTTTTGTTGGATGAACAACTCCATATTTTTCAGTGTAAAAATCTTGAATTTTTTTATCAGCAACTGGAAAATAACCCGCTCCTTGATGTGGTTGGCAACCCATGTCAGCAGCACCCTGAACATTATTTTGACCTCTTAATGGATTAACCCCAACACCTCTTCTTCCAATATTTCCTGTAATCATTGCAAGGTCAGCAATTAACATTACCGTTTTTGAACCTTGTTCGTGCTCAGTAACTCCAAGACCATGAAACTCCATTGAATTTTTTGCAGTTGCATAAGCAATAGCAGCTTCCTTTACTTGCTGCTTATCAACTCCAGCAGCCTTAGCTAATTGATCGATATCTAATTTCTTAATTTCTTTAAGGAAGTTTTCAAAACCTTCTGTTCTGCTTAAAATAAAATCTTCTTTAATTAATTTAGCTTCTATAATGAAATATAACATCATATTTAGAACCGCTACATTAGTTCCAGGTTTTAATCTAATATGATAGTCTGCCATTCTTGCTAATTCTGTTGTTATTGGATCTAAAACTATAAGTTTTTTCCCCTTCATTACTTGTTGCTTAATTTTTGAACCGGTAACAGGATGTGCATTAGTAGGATTTGCACCAATTACTAAAAACAAATCTGCAAAATAAATGTCCTCAGTTGAATTTGTTGCAGCTCCCGTTCCAAATGTTTGTTGCATACCCCATGCGGTTGGTGAATGACAAATTCTTGCACAACAATCAATATTATTTGTGCCTATTGTAGCTCTAATCATTTTTTGGAAAACATAATTTTCTTCATTTGTACATCTTGCAGACGAAATACCTGCAACAGCATCAGGTCCATTTTCTTTTACAATTTTATCTAATTTATTCTTTATATAGTCGTAAGCTTCATCCCACGATGCTTCTTGAAATTTTCCATTTCTTTTAATTAATGGTGATCTTAATCTATCTTTATGATCATAAAATCCAAATGCATATCTACCTTTCAAACATGTGTGTCCTGCATTAACTTCTGTTTCTTTTGGTGTATCAATTGAAACTACCTTACCATTCTTTATTGAAGCTTCTAAATTACATCCCACTCCACAGTAAGAACAGGTCGTTCTAACTTTTTCATCATAGTCGGCTGATTTAGATGCAAAAACATCTGATATCGCATCTGTCGGGCAAGTGTGTGCACAAGCTCCACAAGAAACACAAGAAGAGTCGCCAAACATTAAATCATTATCTGTTGTAATTTTTGAATCGAAGCCTCTTCCACTCATCGTTAAAACAAACGATCCTTGAATTTCATCACATGCTCTTACGCAACGTCCACAGTTAATACAGTTATCTAAATTCATTCGCATATAAGCATGAGAAGTATCTTTTGGAATTCCTTTATTTTGTTTTGGTTTATTATAACGGTGTTCGTTTATACCTAAATCATTAGCTACAGTTTGTAATTCACAATTATTGTTTACTTCACAAGTTGAACATGTCATTGGATGGTCAGTAAGAACAAGTTCAACAATATTTTTTCTTAGTTTTGTTAAATCTTCGTTGTTAGTTAAAATGTATGAACCCTCAGTTACTGGTGTATGACAAGATGCTACTGTTTTTGTTGGACCATCTTTTTTAAGAGCAACATCAACGGAGCAGACTCTGCAAGCTCCATAAGGGACTAAATTTGGATCGTCACATAAACTTGGTATCTTATCTTTTCCAACGTGTTCTCTCACGAATTTTAAAACAGATGTATGGTTGGGCTTAATTGAATGGGCAACACCATCAATATAAGCAACTTTATGATCTTTACCGTTTGTGCCGTTTTTTCCGTTTTTCATTATTCCCCTAAGCTTCTTGGTTTATATCAGTTTTAAATTCATCGGTAAAATATTTAAGTATGTTCTGAATAGGCAGTGGAATAGCTCCACAAAGAGCGCATAAGCTGCCTTTTTGCATAGTAACAAGCAATTCATTTAAAAGTTTTATTGGAATTTTGTTTGTTTTATTAATCGCTTGGTCAAACATTTCTTTACCTCGATAAGAACCTAGTCTTCCAGGAAAACATTTTCCACAAGATTCTTCTGCGGAAAATTTGAATAAATGATGAATATATTTAATCATATTAAAATCCTCTGGAATGCTCACAATACTACCATGCCCCAACATAAACCCTGCTTTTGTAAATTCCTGAAAATCTAAATTTAACTTTTCTGCTTCTTTAATTGGAATAACGCCACCAAGTGGCCCACCGACTTGTAAGGCTTTTATAGGTTTAATAAATCCACCCCCAATATCATAAATAATTTTTTTCATAGGAGTTCCCATATCCATTTCATAAACACCAGGATTTTTAAATAAACTATCTAAGCAAACAAGTTTTGTGCCAGCGGATTTAACATTTCCTATAGATGAAAAAGATTTTGCACCATGTTTTAATATGCCAGGTATAGCTGCTAAAGTTTCTACATTATTTACCACAGTCGGTTTTTTATAAAGCCCTTCTACAGTTGGATAAGGTGGTCTAACATCAACTTCAGCCCGTCTTCCTTCAATAGATGCTATTAGTGCAGTTTCCTCTCCACATATATAAGCGCCTTGACCAATACAAATATATAAGTCGTAAGAAAAGTCAGTACCTAAAATATCTTTACCCAAAAGATTTAATTTTTTAAGCTCGTTAATTGTACGATTAATAATTTCTATAGATTTAGGATATTCACCTCTAATGTAAAGAACGCCCTCATCACTTCCTATAATATAACCACAAACTATCATTCCAAATAATACCTTTAATGGTTGGTCTTCTAAAAGATATCTGTCAGAGAAAGCACCGGAATCACCTTCGTCAGCATTACAAACAACATATTTTTTTTTTACTTTTTGTTGACTGCAAAAATTCCATTTCATGCCAGTAGGAAATCCTGCGCCACCTCTTCCGCAAAGATTTGATTCAGTTATAGTTTTAAGAGTTTCTTTTTTATCTTTTTTTAATATTTGTGATAGTAAATCTTTAAATTTATCAATAGTAGATAAGTCTTCGCCCATTAATATACTTTTTGTAGCATGACTTACTGAATTAATATTTTTTGTATTAATTTTTTTGCCTTTAATAATTTTATCAATTTGATCGATATCATTTCCTGAGTAATTATGACCATTGTAGTGAAAAGAACTAGTTTCATAACAATGACCTAAACAAAACATCATACCGATTTTGTCCTCACCCAATTTTTCAGATAATTTTTTTCGTACTTTACCTTGTGTTCCTGCGCACATACATGCACTTCCATTACATATCCATGCTTTTTTTTCTTTATGCTCAGGTCTTAAAAATTCGTAAAAACTTTCTGCTCCATGAATAGTTGACATTCCAACATGATATTCTTCAGCGAGTTGTTTAATTTCTTTACCATTTTTACTCTTGCCCGCTGTATTAACCATTCGCTTAAAGAGATTATCTTTAAGACCTTTTCTTCCAGAGAGTTTACTTATATTTTTTGACATAATAATTTTATTCTAAAATTCTGTTTTCACCACAATATATATTAAAGCTATCAGATTTTACAAAACCAATTAATGTCATATCAAAACGTTTTGCCAGATCTATAGCAAGACTTGTTGGCGCACCCACTCCCATTAAAAGCCCGATGTTAGCCATAAGAGTTTTTTGAACTAATTCAAAACTTAATCGTCCTGAACAAGCTAAGAATTGATTTTTTGTATCCAATAGAGATTTTTTAAAACTATGACCAATAACTTTATCCAAAGCATTATGACGACCAACATCTTCCTTGATTACTAATGGTTTACCTTCTTTGCTAAATAATGCGCTGGCATGTATTCCACCAGTTTTTGAAAATTCAGATTGACTTTGTCTTAAAAGATCAGGAATTTTAGTTATCAATGAGTTTTTAATTTTTGGAACATCTTTGTTTATTTTTGTTTTACAAATAATTTCTAAGGAATCCATTGAAGTTTTTCCACAAACTCCACAACTAGAGTTTGTTAGAAAGTTTCTTCTTAAATGTTTAATGTCAAGATTTTCACCATTATTTAAGGTAGCCCTAATTTTGTTTTGTAAATCAAACTTTCCAACTTTGTCCCCCAAAAATTCAACTTTTTCTACTTCAGAAATTTTTTGAATTACTCCTTCACAGAATAACAATCCAATAATCAAATCTTCGTCATTTTTTGGTGTTCGCATTGTTATTGAAATAGAATTATCTATCCATTCATTTCCCTTTTTATAACGAACAACCATTTCAAGCGGTTCTTCAATTGAAACTAGATCTTCAATGTTCGAAGGTTTTTTTTTTTTATATTTTACAGTTTTATATTTTAAGTTCATTCTATTTCTAAAAGTCTTTCTCAAACCATTTCAACGGATATTTTTTTTTTAAAATGAAACGATTGTAAATTATTCCTCCAATTATAATGGTAACCGCTCCAACCATTATTGGAAATATTAAAAATTGAAAAGAATCTTGAGCTAACATCACTACAATTGTATTTCCTCCTGCAGGAGGATGCGTAATTTTTAATGCCATCATAAGCATTACTGCAAAACCTACAGCTAGACCGATAGCTAAAAAAAAGATCGTTCTGTCTTGAGAAATTTTAAATAAAGTTACAAATATAATTCCTATTAAAGCACACAAAAGATGGCCGAATAATACATTTTTTGGTTGAGCAAATTCATTATCTGGATATCCAAAAACAACAACGACAGAAGAACCAAAAGATGCCGCTAACCAAAGTCCATAAGTAGTGCCAGCTAAAATAGACTCGAAGGTTATATATGCAAGAATTCCAATAGTGACCCCCGCTCCGATGCCCCCTAATAATGGTGGCCAGCAAATTATTTTTTTTAATTTCATAAAGATTTTTTATCTAATGCGTCAAGTGTTGTATTAATGGGCAACAATAAACATTCCTTTCTAGAAATATTATTTTTATTCATTATCTTATCAAATACTTTCCATTCTCCATCAAAAGATTTTGTATTTTCTTCAAAGTGATTTTTTGCTTTTTCAGCAAAGTTTTTAACTTTTTCAATTGATTTATTTCTAGCGCTTCTAGACAATAAGCTTACCGAAGCTTGACAATATATGCAGGATTCGCATTCATATTTAAAATTTGTAATTTTCTCATCTTTAACAATTAAATAAATTCGCATTATATCTCCGCAAATCGAATTTTTTAACTTTGAAAAATGAGTGTAATTATCAAGCACACCATGATTTTCAGTATTTGATGCTATTTTAATGATTTCTTTATCTATCATTTAAACTTTATTGTATTTTCTTTAACATTTATAATTTGTTTCATGAGCGAACACAATATACTCGGGGCTATCTTAGCAGGAGGGCAATCAAGAAGAATGGGTAAAGATAAACTTTTCTTGGAGCTTAATAATAAAAAACTTATTGAACATACAATTGATAAAGTAAAAAAATATTTAAAACAGGTAATTATAATAACAAATCAAAATAATGAATTTTTTCTCAAAAATAATTTAACTACAGTTAAAGATTGTATCGAAGGTCAACTTGGACCTTTAGTAGGGATTCTTACGGCAATGAAATGGGCGAAAGAAAGTTCAAAAAAATATTCTTGGGTAGCTACCTTTCCATGTGATACGCCTTTTTTTCCAAAAAGTATTATTAAAAGTTTTATTGAAGAGTCGAAAAAAAAAGAATCTTTATTACTTAGTGCTAGCTCACACGGGCGCAAACATAACATTTTTGGTTTGTGGTCCCTAGATCTTTATGACAAACTCAAGGACGATTTAGTGAACAAAAAAATAAGAAAAGTTCAGGATTGGACAGAAAAAAATAAAATAAAAAATTTAGAATTTGGATTTAAAGATTATGATCCATTTTTTAATATTAATACTGAAGAGGATTTAGAATTTGCAAAAAAATTATGCATAAAAATTAAAAAAGATGAATAAAAATAATAAAATAGAAGATTCTCTGAATAAAATATTTTCGACCTCAGGTTATAAGATGGTAGATGTAAGTAGTAAAGAAGTTACTCACCGTAAGGCACTTGCAGTTGGAGAAATAATTTTAAGCTCTGAGGTTATAAAAATGATCAAAAATAAGAAAATGCCCAAAGGTGACCCGCTTGCTATCGCAGAAGTTTCCGGAATTAATGGAGTTAAAAAAACCAGTGAGCTCATACCTCTTTGTCACCCATTATCCTTAGATCATATTTCTATTCATACAGAGATTAATGAATCAAAGAATTCAATTACTGTTTACTGTTTAGTTACAGCTAATTCTAAGACAGGTGTCGAAATGGAAGCGTTATCAGGAGTTAACTCTTCTCTACTTGCGATTTACGATCTTTCAAAAATTGTTGAGCCAAATTTAAAAATTACTAATACAAAATTACTTGTTAAATCTGGCGGGAAAAAAGGATTATGGATTAATCCTGATGGAATACCAGAAAAAATAAAAAGCGCTCTAAATATTTAAAATGATTAAATATCAGCAAGCCATAAAG
>CACLLG010000013.1 GCA_902607735.1 uncultured Pelagibacteraceae bacterium
GTTTAAGTTGGATATTTCATTATTGATAAAACCCCTTAAATCAAAAATATATTTTTGATCATTAATTTTTTGAAAAAAATTTTCATTATTTTTTTCTAAAGAAATAAATTTTTGAAAAAAATCTATTTCTACCTCATAATTTTTTTTATTTATACACGGACCTACAACAGCGATTATATCATTATTTTTTGAATTCAATTCGTTAAATTTTTTTATAGTATTTTTAATTATTCCATTTAATGCACCTTTCCAGCCTGAATGTGCACATCCAATTATCTTTTTTTTAGGATCATAAAAAAGAATCGGGGCACAATCTGCAGTAAGTATGCCAATACCAGTATTTTTAACTTCACATACTATAGCATCAGCGTTTAATTTATTTTCTACTGAATTCTCATTTTTAAAATGCGCAACATGATTTGTATGTTTTTGGTTCAAAGTTATTAAAGATTCCTTTTTACAACCAATTTTATTGCAGACGAATTCAAGATTTTTTAAAACATTTTCTTTTTTGTCTCCTGATCCCAAACCACAATTTAAACTTTCATAATATCCTTTTGAAACACCATTTTTTCTTGAAAAAAAACAATGCTTTAAATTTTTAAATTTACTTAATTTTGAGGAAAAAAACATTTTAAAAACCTAAAGAAAATTTTGTATTTTTTGTTTTTGCGAATAAAACTTTAAAAAGGCTTCCCATTTCTTCTGAATGTAATAGTTTTTTTAAACGGTAAAACATATCAGCTTTTGCTTTAAAACTTATTTTTTTTGATAAAATATTAGCTCTTTCTATTATTCCTAACCTTTGAAGAAATTCGCTTTGGGTTGCAAGTTTTTCTATTTCTAAATTATTTTTTTTTAAGATTTCAAAAAATAATTTATAATTTATGTGGGAAGTAATATCAGAATTTCCGGGCTGGGAAAGAATATTTAAATATTGATGATTTTTTACAGATTGTAGAGTATCTTGATTTTTGCTCTGCATATATCCATAGTCTAGAGTTAGAAGGCCTCCATTATACCTCTTAATTTTTTTAGCTATTATTTCCAAATAATCGATAGCCTCAATAGGATATTCAATAATACTTCCTTTATTAATTAAATTTAAGTTCTTAATGTTTTTAATCAAATTTTTTTTAGCTTTTTTATATAAAAATTTTATTTTTTTATTTTTTGACAAAGTAACATATCTTTCAAAAAATGAACCTTTTTTATTATATATTTGTTTTATAGCCAATGAATCAAAAAACTCATTTCCTAAAAAAATTATTGGTCCATAATTAAGTTCATTTATTTTTTTTATCCATTTAACTTTAATATTCTTAATTTTTGTTTTTTGAATTTTTCTAAATTTATTGCTTTTTTCCAATAATTTTATTTCTAAACAACTGTAGAAATGTTTAAATTTTTTAAATGTATTTAAAAGATCCTTGCATAAAGTTCCATCACCTGGACCAAGTTCAACGAGCAAAAATTTCTTTGGTTTTTCCAAGTGTTCCCAAAAAGCAATACACCATATAGCAATCATTTCACCGAAGAGATTTGAAATTAAAGGAGATGTAATAAAATCACCTTTTTTTCCAAAAGGATTTTTTTTCATATAATATCCAAATTTTTTATCATAAAGGGCTATATTGATGAATTGATCTATTGGAATAGATTTTTGTTCTTTTAAAATATTAATTATTTTGTTCATTTTTTTTTATAGATAAAATAATTACAAAACCAACAATTAAAGTGATTAAACTCAGTATAGTACCCAAAGAGAAATAATTAAAAAAATAGCCAAGATGTTCATCTGGTTCTCTAAAGTATTCTGAAAATATTCTAAAAACTGAGTATAAGATAAGAAATAAAGCTGAAATATAACCATTTTTAAATAATAGATTTTTTTTCAGAGCAAAAAAATTTATTAGAATAAAAAGAATTATCCCTTCTAATAATGCTTCGTAAATTTGCGATGGATGCCTGGCTATATTCCCTCCAAATGGAAAAATTATTGCCCAAGGAAGCGAGGAAGCTTTTCCAAAAAGTTCGCCGTTGATAAAATTGGCCATTCTTCCAAAAAAAATACCAATAGGAGCAGCGCAAGCAACTATGTCAGTAAATTTATAAAAATTAGTTTTTTTGTTTTTGCAGTATATGAATGTAGATATTACTACTCCAAGTAAACCTCCGTGAAAAGACATTCCTCCTTTCCAAATTTTTAAAATTTCAATAAAATTTTGAGCATAAAATTCTATATTGTAAAAAAGTACATATCCTAGCCGACCACCCAAAACTATTCCTAAAACTAAATAAATTATTAAGTCATCAAAATCTGATGTTTTAACTGCTTCATAACCGTATTTATTTATTGATGTTATTTTTATTATTTTAATTGCATATATCCATCCAAGCACAATTCCTAGTATATAGGCTATAGAATACCATCTTATTTGAAACAAACCAAAGTCGATTAATACTGGATCAAAATTATGAACAATCATTTTAAAAAAAAGATTTATATAGTAACTAAATTAAAATAACTTAAACATATTTAAAAATATATGGAAAAATATAATAAGTTATTAAGGAATATAACAGAATTAATTGAAAAAAGTTTGTTTACTTCAAAAGATGTAAAAAAAGAAGTAGAAGATTCGATAAAATTGAAATTGGAAATTATAGCAAATAAATTAAATCTTGTTTCCAGAGAAGAATTTGAGATACAAAAAAAATTGATTGAAAAATTAAAAAATGAAATAACCAAGCTTAAAGGTGAAAGAAAAAAAAAAATTACAAAGGCAAAGAAATCTTAACTCTTAGTCCATTTAGGTGACTTTTTTCTAAAACGATATTTCCTCCATGAGATCGAATTATATCATTAGCAATGGATAACCCTAACCCTACACCAGATTTATTTTGACCTCTGCTTTTGTCAATTCTATAAAATGGTTTCATGACATTTTGGTGTTCGCTTTTAGGTATTCCTGGACCATCATCATCAACAAAAATTATAATACTATTAATTGTTTTTTTCATAAGAATTTCTACTTTTTTTCCGTAAGACAAACTGTTATCAATTAAATTCATCAAACATCTTTTAACTGCATTTGGACGCATATTAATTTTTAAGTTTTCTTCAAAATTAACATTTATTTGTTTACCTTCGTATTTTTTAGTTATCTCTTTAATTAAATTATTAAGATTAACCATTTCTGTTTCTTCATTTTTTTGATGTCTGGAAAATTCTAAATATTCGTTTAGCATTCTTTCCATTTCTTCAATATCATCACTCATTTTTTTTGCTAAATTTTCTTGTTTTATTAAAGCTAACTGTAATTTTAATCGAGTTAAGGGAGTTCTTAAATCATGGCTTATTCCCGACAACATTTCTGATCTTTGGTTTAAATGAAGTGTAATTCTTTTTCGCATTCTATCAAATTCATATGCCGCTAGTCTTATTTCTTTTGCTCCAGAAGGTCTAAACTCTTTTACAAATTCTCCTTTACCAAATTTTTCAGCAGCTTTTGCTAAATTTACAATCGGACGAGTTTGGTTTTTTAGAAAAACTATTGCAATTGTAATTAAAAGGAGTCCTGGAAGAGTTATCCATAAAGCAAAAATACGAGCAGAAGAAGGTGAAATTTTTTCCTTAGGGAAAAATATTTGTATCACACCATTTTTATATTTAATTCTCAGATCAACTTTTTCTTTATATGTGGTGGTATCAAACCAATATGAGGTTCCAAAAACTGATTTTAGTTCACGTCTTAAACTTCTGTCAGTAGGGCTATACCATCTTTCTGTTTTTTCTTTAGGTAAAATTTCATCTTCCTTTAAAGCTACAGTTAGATTAAAATTTTTATTATATATAGCTATAAGCACTTCTTTGTGTTTTTCATCTTTTTGGGTTCTATAAACATCAAATAAAGTTTCAACTTCACCCACTAAAGATCTCGTCATTCCTTTATTAGCTTTTATCCATAGACTATCAAAAAAAACTACCGTAATAATTATTTGCAATAAAATAATTGGTGTAGCTACAATTATTAACGATCTATAAAATAATCTTTTTGGTAAAACTTTTTTTATAATATCATTCAATCCATAAGACATAACCAGATCCTCTAATTGTTTGTAAATATTTTGGTTTTTTTGGATTAGACTCAATTTTTTGTCTTAATCTTGTAATCATAACATCAATGGTTCTTTCTTTTGTAATATTAATAATTTTTCCTATATCATCTCTAGAAAAAACTTTTCCTGGAAATTCAAGCATTTTTTCTAAAATTTTTTTTTCTTGGGGATTAATTTTAATAATTTTATCATTTATTTTAATATCCAATTTTTTTAAGTTAATTACAACTTTACCAATATAAATTTCTTCAGGTAAATTGGGCCTTTGGATTTTATTTAAGATATTTTTGATTCTTAATAGAAGTTCCTTGGGTTCAAAGGGTTTCCCAAGATAATCATCAGCGCCCAGCTCAAGTCCCTGAACTCTATCTACAGTTTCGCCTTTAGCTGTTAGAAGTATTATGGGCATAGGATTATTTTTTTTAATTTCTTTAGTTAAAGATAGACCGCTTTCTCCTGGCATCATAATATCTAAAATTAATATATCAAACTTTAAGATATTTAATTTATTTTTTGCATCGGAGGCATCTATTGCTGTAGTGATTATAAAATTATTTTCCTCCAAATATTCTTTTACCAATTCTCTTATTCTATCATCGTCATCTACCACTAATATATGAAATTTTTTTTTAATCATTGATAATTTTTTTTAAAACATTTTTAAATTTGATCACAGAATCTGAATCTGAATTTTTAAATGCATTATAAATTCTTTTTTTTTGTTCTAAAAATATTTCTTCAAAAAGTCTTTTTCCCTTTTCATTTAAAAATATTTTTCTTTGTCTGGAGTCTACTTCTCCTTTTTTTAATAAAATAGCTTTATTTTTTATTAAGTCTCTTAAAATTCTATTTAAACTTTGTTTTGTAATTTTTAATTTATTAAGCAAATCCGAAACAGTAAGACCTTCATGCCTTTCAATCAAATGTATTGCTCTGTGGTGAGCTGTTCCAAATGAGTATTTTTTTAGAATTTTTTTTGGGTCAGAGTAGGTTTCTCTGTATGCGTAAAATATCTGTTCAATAAAGTCTTTGATCTGATCATCTTTTAAATATAATAAATCTCTCATAGCTTGCTTTGGGTCAGTTATATTGACATATCTATATAAGATAGATACTTTTTTGAACTGAATAAATCAATTAAGATTAGTAAATTTTTTATGGAACCCATACCTTTTGATAAAAGATCTGGAAAGATTTGGTTTAACGGCAGTCTATCAAACTGGTCCGACGTAAAAATACATGTTTTGAGTCATGGACTACATTATGCCAGTTGTGTTTTTGAGGGTGAAAGAGTTTATGATGGAGAAATATTCAAATTAGAGGAACATACAGATAGATTATTCCATTCTGCATTTAGGTTAGGTTTTGAAATTCCTTATAGCAAGAAGGTTTTAAATCAATCGTGTAAAGATATAGTTGCCATTCAAAAAGTTAAGAATGGTTATGTAAGACCAGTAGTTTGGAGAGGAAGTGAAATGATGGCAATATCTGCGCAAAAAACAAAAATTCATGTAGCCATTGCGACGTGGGATTGGGGATCATATTTTGATCCAAATTTAAAACTAAAGGGAATCAAACTAGATATTTCTAAATGGAGAAGGCCGGCTCCAGATACAATACCTTGGGATACAAAAGCGTCGGGACTGTATATGATTTGTACACTTTCAAAGCATGAGGCAGAAAAAAAAGGTTTTACAGATTCATTAATGCTTGATTATCAAGGCAATGTAGCGGAAGCAACTGGCGCAAATGTATTTTTTAAAAATAATGATAATGAATTACATACACCTATACCAGATTCTTTTTTGAATGGCATTACCAGAAGGTGCGTTATAGAAATTGCTAAATCAAAAAATATTAAAATTATTGAGAGAAAAATTAAACCAGAGGAGTTATCAAAATTTACAGGGTGCTTTTTAACAGGTACTGCCGCAGAAATCACTCCTGTTTCACAAATTGATAAATACAAATTTACAGTTTGTGATGTTATTAAAGGTCTGTCCGAAAGTTACCAGGCTATGGTCAGAAAAAAAACGGCTGCTTAAGTTTTTTTTGCAACAATCAATACTGACCAAGCTAAAAATCTTAGAAATTTAAATTTAAATATCCATTTATCTATAATAGAAGCAATTTTATAAATTTTAGATTTTTTTGGATTTCTATAAAACATAAAAAAGACTAAAGTAATAAAACCATAATATTTTACTGTGATTTCTCCTAGTGTCATTTTAATAAAAGTAAAATCTTTGGGAAGAAAAGGTCGTTCATCTATTGTGCGTGATTTAGGAGTTAATTTTCTATAAAAATTTATTAATGGATTCGTACCCAAAGGTTCCACAAAAACAATCGAACCATTTTTTTTTAATAGTCTATTTAATTCTTTTATAGATTTTTCTAAATCAAGATGATGAAGTATGCCTGCTCCATATATTATATCAAAAGACTCGGAAGGCAGAGTTGTCGCTTCACAATTTTGAATATCATAATTAATATTTAAATTTAACTTAGCACATTTCTCTCTTGCATTTACTATTGATTTGTCCGAAATATCGATTCCTGAAATATTTTTTGGTTCATAGCCAATAACCTTTTCAGTTGTAATACCTTCACCGCAACCATAATCTAAAACATCTTTATTTTTTGTATTATTTTTTAAATAATTGTAAAAATCAGTTGATAAATTGTAGAGCGCTTTATAAAAAATATCTTCAAGCCGTGTTTTTTTTTCCAGATGAAATTTATTATAAAATTCTCTTTCTCTTATATTTTTTTTACTTAAATTCATTAATAAAATTAATTTTTTTTATCATTAAACATTGCGTGATTTATTCCTTTTCTTACATAGTCGTACCCAGTGTAGAGTGTAAGAAAGGCTGCTAGCCATAATAAAATAACCCCAATTGAATGAGCATTATAGTCACCAAAATTAAGTAGCTGATTTCCACTATTTCCTGTTAATAAAGTTGCTATTGCAAACATTTGTATAAATGTTTTAAACTTAGCTAAACTAGTAACAGGCATAGCCACTCGGACTTTAGCCAGAAACTCTCTCAATCCTGAAATTAGAATTTCTCTCGTCATAATAATAATTGCAGCTAGTATTTCAAAATCTTTTAACGTGTCATCCATTACTAATAAAATCAAAGCACTTGCGACGATGATCTTATCTGCTATGGGGTCTAAAAGTTCACCAAGTTTTGATTCTTCTTTATATAATCTAGCCAACAAACCATCGAGAAAATCTGTAAAACTTGCTAGCACAAATATAAAAAAAGGTATCCAGTCTCCTAACGCTCCAGGCAAATAGAAAGTTCCAATAAATATTGGTACTAAAATTATTCGACCGATGGTTAATATATTTGGTATTTTAAGTTTCATTTTTTAGCTATGAAAAAAATTATGTATTTTTTTTGCCACAGAAGTTTCGATACCTTCTACTTTTTTTAAATCATCAAAACTAGCCGATTCAATAGCTTTAGCAGATCCAAAATAATTTAACAAAGCTCTTTTTCTAGTTCTGCCGATTCCATTTATTTGATCTAGCAAAGATTTTGTTAAACTTTTCTTTCTTTTCATTCTATGGCTACTTACCGCAAATCTATGTGCTTCATCTCTTAACCTCTGAAGAAAAAATAATAAAGGTTCTCTTTTACTTAATTTAGTAACTGTATTTTTATGGAAAAAGGTTTCATCGCCTTTATTTCTACTTTTTCCTTTTGCGATAGCTACTATGGGAATTTCATGAAAACCATATTCGTCCAATATTTTTCTACCAATCGAATATTGACCTTTACCACCATCAATAATCACCAAGTCAGGAATTATAACATCTATTTGTTTTTTATTTTTAATAATTTTTGAAAACCTTCTCTCAAAAACTTCTTTTAACATTCCATAATCATCTCCAGCACTTAGTTCTTTATTTTTAATATTGAATTTTCTATATTGTTTTTTAACAAAACCTTCTGAACTAAATGTAATTAATGCTCCAACAGAATTAGATCCTTGAATATGGCTATTATCATAAACTTCAATTATTCTTGGTGAAATATTTAGTTTAAATTTGTCAGCAACTTGATTCAGAAGTTTGTTATTAGTTTCAGACTCAAAGATTTTTCTGGTTAAAGCTTCTTTAGCATTTTTTTCTGCCATTTTAGACAATTTTAAAGCGCTGCCTTTTGCAGGAATTTTTACAGATATAAATTTTTTTTCCTTTTTTTCTAGAGCTACCTTAATAAGATTTAAATCTTTAATTTTTTTATTTAGCAGTATCTCAGAAGGTACATTTTTGTTTTCATAAAATTGAGTAATGAATGAAGTTAAGACCTCTTCTGCAGTATGAGATTTATCGTGTAAAGGAAAATAAGACTGATTACCCCAATTTTGTTTTGATCTATAAAAAAATACTTGAACACAGGTTTTCCCAGCTTCTTGAGCAACAGAAATAACATCTGCATTTTCAAGATTTGTAGAGCTTATATTTTGAGAAGATTGAATTTGAGTTAGGGCTTTTATTCTATCTCTTAAAATAGCTGCCTTTTCATAATCCATTTTTTCACTACTTTTTTCCATTTCAAGTGATAGTTTTTTTTGGATACTTTTTGATTTTCCTGAAAGAAATAATATTGCATCCGATACGAGTTTAGAATATTCAGCTTTACTCAAGTGATTTACGCAAGGCGCAGAACATCTTTTAATTTGATAAAGAATACAAGGTCTGTCTCTATTTTTAAAAACAGAGTCATTACACACTCTTAACAAAAATACCTTTTGTAAAATTTTTATAGTCCAATTTGCTGATCCAGCAGAAGCAAATGGGCCAAAATAATAACCATTTTTATTTTTTTTTCCTCTATGTTTTGACAATTGTGGCCAATTACAACCCTTTTCTATAAAAATATAAGGAAAAGATTTGTCATCTCTAAGAAGGACATTAAATTTGGGTTTAAATTTTTTAATTAGATTTGCTTCTAGAAGTAAAGCTTCCGCCTCACTACTTGTTGTTATTATTTCTAAATTATTTGTTAAAGCCAACATTCTTTCTGTTCTTGTTGGTAGATTTTTTTCTATGGTATAACTTTTTAATCGATTCGGAAGATTTTTAGCTTTACCCACGTAGAGCACCTGAGCTTTTTTGTCAAGCATTCTGTATACTCCGGGGCTATTAGAAATTAATGGAATTTTTTTTCTAATTAATTCTTTACCAAAATCAAGATCCCTCATAATCATTTCTAGTTTTAAAAACTTTTACACCAACTGATTCAGCATTTTTAATTGCATCAGGTTTCTCAATTTTTATTGTTATAGCGTTTATTCTTTTATCTTCAAATATTTCTTTAAAGGAATCTTCAGCCAAACTTTCTAAAAAGTTATATTTTTTATTCTTAGCTAAGTTTTCTAATTTATTTGTAATTTTTTCGTAGTCAACGATGCTTTTTATGTCTTTTTCATCAGGAAAAGTGTTTTGGTTAACATCTATAACTATATTAAATTTTATTTTTTGTTTTTTAATTTTTTCATGTTCATGAATTCCTATAATCTCCTGTATAACAAAATCCTTAATAAACACGCTTCTCTTAATTGAGTTTTTATTTTCTTCTGGTTTTAATTCTATAATCTTAAATTTATTCTTTTTCATTTTTCTTATTCCACGATAAATTTTGACCACTATCAACAGTTATAATTTGTCCTGTAATAGAATTATTATTGATTAAAAATTCAATAGCATCACAAATATCTTCTAATCGGACAGATTTTTTAAGAAGTGTTGATTTAACTTGATTTCTAAAATGTCTATTTGTTTGTCTTTTGCTTTTTATTGTTGGACCAGGCGCAATTGCATTAACTTTTATATTTTCTCCCAATCGCATAGCCATAGTTTTTGTTAAAGTCTGTAGGCCGCTTTTACTGATTGTATATGACATAAAAAAAGGAGTGAGGTTAAATATTCTTTGATCAATAATATTGATGATATTTGATACAGTTTTTCTTGAAGCCTGTTTTGCAAATTGCTTGGTTAAGATAGCAGGAGCAAGAAGATTAATATTTAAATGATCGTTCCAACTTTTAGTTGTGAAATTTGCAATATCATCTTTTTCAAATAGAGCTGCGTTGTTTATAAGACAGTCAATAGTACCAAGTTTTTTTCTTACAAAAGGTATAATTTTTTCTGTTTGTTTTGGATTTTTTAGATCGGCTTTTATTAAAGCTACTTTTACCCAATTTTTTTCTATGACTTTTTTTAATTCCTTAGCCTTTGATGATGATCGAAAATAATGAATCGCAATATTCCAACCCCTTTCAGCAAAATGTAAGGCTATGGCTTTACCCACTCTTGTTGCTGCACCAGTAATTAATAAATTTTTATTTTTCATCTTTTTCTTTTTGGTTTTGTTCCTGGTTTACCTTGGGTTGATCTTCCTTCTGGATAAATTTTATTTTGAAGCTTAAACTGTCTTATTTTTGGATTAATTCCAATCTCTAATTCTCTTGCTTCTAATTTTCTTATTTCATCTCTAATTTTTGCAGCTTCTTCAAATTCAAGATTTTCAGCAGCTTCTTTCATTTTTTTCTTAAGAGATTTTAAATGTTTTTTTAAATTGTGACCTATAGATGTATCAATATTAATTTTTGTATAATCTCTTTCATATATACTTTGTAAAATATCTGTTATTTCTTTTTTAATTGAAGTTGCGCTAATGTTGTGTTTTTTGTTGTAATCTAATTGCAATTTTCGTCTTCTGTTGGTTTCTTCAATTGCTTTTTCAATACTTTTAGTTTTTTTGTCCGCATATAGAATAGCTTTCCCTTCAACATTTCTTGCTGCTCTTCCTATCGTTTGAATTAAAGATCTTTCTGATCTCAAGAAACCTTCTTTGTCCGCATCTAATATTGCTACTAGGGCACACTCAGGAATATCTAACCCTTCTCTTAATAAATTAATTCCAACAAGAACATCAAAAACTCCCATTCTTAAATCTCTCATAATTTCAATTCTTTCCAAAGTATCTATGTCTGAGTGCATGTATCTAACCTTTACTCCATTTTCATGAAGATATTCGGTTAAATCTTCAGCCATTTTTTTGGTTAAGGTAGTAACTAATGATCTAAAATTTTTTTTAGCAAATTCTTTACATTCAGCCAAAAGATCATCTACTTGATTTTTTGCTGGTCTGACTTGAACTTCTGGATCACACAATCCTGTCGGCCTTATAACTTGATCAACAAACTTTCCAGAAGTTTGATCAAGCTCCCAGGGGCCTGGAGTGGCTGATACGAAAATAGTTTGAGTTCTCATAGCATCCCATTCTTGGAATTTTAGGGGCCGGTTATCCATACACGAAGGAAGCCTAAAACCATATTCGGACAGAGTTTTTTTTCTTGTATGATCGCCTTTATACATTCCGTTTAATTGTGGAACTGTTACGTGACTTTCATCAACAAAAACTAAAGTATTATCTGGAAAATATTCAAAAAGAGTAGGAGGTGGCTCTCCAGGTTTTCTTCCTGTTAAAAATCTAGAATAATTTTCTATTCCAGCGCAAGTTCCCGTAGCTTCTATCATTTCCAAATCAAATCGTGTTCTTTCCTCTAATCTTTGAGCTTCTAAAAGTTTGTTTTCAGATTTATGTTTTTTTAAAGTAATTTCTAATTCTTTCTTTATTTCTACAATTGCCTGTTCGATAGTAGGCCTAGGGGTTATATAGTGACTATTTGCATATAATTTAATTAAATTTAAATCATTAGTTTTGCTTCCGGTCAGAGGATCAAATTCAACAATTTTTTCAATTTTGTTTCCAAATAAAGAAATTCTCCAAGCTCTATCTTCCAAATGAGATGGAAAAATTTCTAAATTATCTCCTCTTACTCTAAATGTGCCTCGATAAAAATTTTGATCATTTCGTTTGTATTGAAGATTAACTAAAGTTTTTATAATTTGTTCGCGATTATGTTCGTGATTTTTTTTTATACCCAAAGTCATTTTACTATAGGATTCAACTGAACCTAAACCATAAATGCAAGAAACGCTTGCAACTATAATTACATCATCTCTTTCAAGCAGAGATCGAGTTGCTGAATGACGCATTCTATCTATCTGTTCATTAATTGAAGCTTCTTTTTCTATGTAAGTATTAGATCTTGGTACATATGCTTCTGGTGTATAATAATCGTAGTAAGACACAAAATATTCTACAGCATTATTAGGAAAGAAAGTTTTCATCTCCCCATATAATTGAGCGGCCAAAGTTTTATTTGGAGCGAGAATTAAAGCAGGTCTATTTACTGCTTCAATTATTTTTGCCATAGAAAATGTTTTGCCTGAACCAGTTACTCCTAATAGAACTTGGTCATTTTTTTTGTCCTTTATTCCTGAAATTAACTTTTTTATGGCTTCTGGTTGATCGCCCGCAGGTTTAAAATCGGAAACAGTAGTTAGTTTAATTCCTCCTTCCAACTTTTTTCCAAATAAAAAGTCTTTATCAATTGGATCGAGAGACTTTTCTTGATATGTATTTTGCATAGTAATTAATAATTTTTATATATAATAAAATTAATGAGCATAGTTTCCAACTCTTTAAAAAGAATTAAACCATCACCTACAATAGCGGTAAGCCAAAAGGCTAGGGAATTAAAGGACGCAGGCAAAGATGTAATAGGGTTAGGGGCGGGAGAGCCAGATTTTGACACGCCTGATAATATTAAAAAAGCTGCTATCGATGCAATTAATAGAGGAGAAACAAAATATACAGCTGTTGATGGAACTCCAGCTTTAAAAAAAGCAATAGTAGATAAATTTAAAAGAGAAAATAATTTAGATTATTTGCCAGAACAAATTTCTGTAGGCACAGGTGGAAAACAAATAATCTTTAACGCTATTTTGGCAACAGTAAATCCAGGTGATGAAGTTATTATTCCAGCGCCATACTGGGTTTCATATCCAGATATTGTTCTTTTGGCCGGAGGTACTCCAAAAATAGTTAAATGCTCAGAAAAGAATAATTTTAAAATTACTTCTGAGGAGTTAAAAAAAAATATTAGTAAAAAAACTAAATGGATAATAATAAACTCACCATCGAACCCCACAGGTTCTGCTTATACTCGAAAAGAACTTGAGGATTTAGGGAAGATATTAAAAAAAAATAAACATATATTTATTTTAAGTGATGATATTTATGAACATCTTACGTATGACGGTTTTGAATTTTTTACAATTGCCCAAATTAAAGAGCTGAAGGATAGAACTCTAACAATGAACGGTGTTAGTAAATCATATGCTATGACTGGTTGGAGGATAGGATACGGAGCTGGGTCAAAAGATATTATCAAAGCTATGGCGAAGCTACAGTCTCAATCAACAACAAATCCATCTTCAGTAAGTCAAGCAGCAGCAGTTGAGGCATTAAATGGAACTCAAGATTTTATCAAAATTAGATCTGAATCGTTTAAAGAAAGAAGAGACTTCGTAGTAAAATATTTAAACAATATTAAAGGACTAAGTTGTTTGAAACCTAACGGCGCATTTTATGTGTTTCCAAACTGCCAAGAGTTTTTAGGAAAAAAGACAAAATTAAAAACAGATAAAGATTTTGTTGAAAAATTACTCGAGGAATCCCTTGTAGCTGCAGTTCAAGGATCAGCATTTGGCATGGATGGATATTTTAGAATTTCATATGCCACATCCATGGATAACCTAAAAAAGGCTTTGGAAAGAATAAAATCTTTTTGCGAAAGTTTGAGTTAAATTAGTTTTTTGAGGACAAAAATTTTTCAGCCTCAAGCGCCGACATACACCCCATACCAGCAGCCGTTACAGCCTGTCTAAAAATCTTGTCTTTTACATCTCCGGCAGCAAAAACACCAGGCTTGTTTGTTTGAGTAGAATCTGGTTTTGTAATTAGATATCCCTCTTTATCCATATCTAATTGACCTTTAAATAAAGATGTTGCTGGATCATGTCCTATGGCAATAAATAGTCCATGAACATTAAGCTGAGTAGTTTTATTTGTTTTCACATTTTTGATCTTAATCCCAGTTACACCTTTTGGTTTTTCATTTCCTAAAACTTCTTCTAGGGTCGTATCCCAAATAATTTCGATTTTTTTATTTTCTTTTAATTTTTTTTGCAACATTTTTTCTGCACGTAATTCATTTCTTCTATGAATAAGTTTAACTTTGGTTGCAAATTTGGTTAGAAAAATAGCTTCTTCTACAGCCGCATTTCCTCCTCCAATAACTGCAACTTCTTTGTCTTTAAAAAAGAAGCCATCACATGTTGCACATCCTGAAACTCCAAATCCTCTATATTTTTGTTCAGACTCTAAGTTTAACCATCTAGCTTGAGCACCAGTTGAAATTATAATTGAGTCAGCAGTGTATTCTTGTCCGGTATCACCAATAGCCTTAAAAGGTTTTTTACTAAGATCGACTTTATTAATATGATCTTGAATCATATCGGTTCCAACAGCTTTGGCTTGTTCTTTCATTTGATCCATCAACCACGGTCCTTGAACAACATCTGAGTATCCAGGATAATTTTGAACATCTGTTGTTGTTGTCATTTGCCCTCCAGGTTCTGCACCATGGACAAGTATAGGCTTAAGCATAGCTCTTGCTGTATAAATTGCAGCAGTATATCCAGCAGGCCCAGAACCTATAATCAACACTTTCGAATGTTTTTTAGAATTATTTTTCATATTTAAGACACATATAGGTACTTTTAATTAAATTTAAAGCTATTAACTTTTCTATCTTATTCAAAGGTATCGTTAAATTGTTGGTTAACTCTTACAAAAGTTGTGCACTTGCTAAGTTGTTTAAGGGAAGGAGCCCCAACATATGTGCAACTACTTCTTAAACCGCCCAATATATTATGAACAGTATCTTTTATTTTGCCACGATATTTTAATTGAACTTTCTTTCCTTCACTACTTCTATAATTTGAGAGACCTCCGTAGTGTTTTGTAATAGCTGTATCTGAACTTGATCCATAAAATTCAATAAATTGAGATCCATTTTTTTTTACTTTTTTACCGCCCCCTTCTTCGTGCCCAGCTAACATTCCACCCAACATTACAAAATCTCCTCCTCCGCCAAATGCTTTTGCTACATCTCCGGGGCATGTACAACCGCCGTCAGCAATTATATGAGCACCTAAACCATGAGCTGCATCAGCACATTCTATAACGGCACTAAGTTGAGGGTAGCCAACTCCAGTTTGAATTCGAGTTGTACAAACGCTTCCTGGGCCAATACCAACTTTAACAATATCAGCACCGTTCATAACCAATTCTTGCGTCATATCTGCTGTGACTACATTTCCTGCTATTATAGTTTTAGTAGGATATTTTTCTCTTACTGAACTTACAAATTTGCTAAAATGATCAGAATAACCATTTGCAATATCGATACATATAAATTCAAAAAAACTACATTCTTTCAATATATCATTAAGTCTTTTGTAGTCTTCATTACTTGTTCCAGTACTAAGAATTAAATGTTTGTGAATTCCTTTTACAGATGAATTACGTTTAATTGTTTTGAGATCATGTTGTTTTGTTAAACATGTCATTATATTAAATGCAGCTAAGTTTTTAGCAACTTCTATTTCTCCAACTCCATCCATATTGGCAGCGATAATTGGAACACCCGTCCATTGATGATTGCTATATTTAAATTTGTAGGTACGTTGAAGTTCTACGTCCTTACGACTAGATAGCGTACTGCGCTTTGGCCGAAAGAGTACATCGGCATAATCGAGCTTGATATCTTCTTCAATACGCATATTTCCATAGAGGATGTATAAAGGTTTATGAATTTAAGTAAAACACATTTATTATGCTGTGGATAAATAAAATATAGAAATATATATAGGTATTTATGAAGAAGCTAAAAGCTCTACTTTTAACAGAAGGAATGCATGGAATGATTAGTCAAGTAGAGGGAATGGCTAAGGCTCTTGAAACTGAATATGCTCATAAAATTGTAAGATTAAGTTTTCCTTGGAATCTAATACCTCCTAAATTTACACCCATTTCGACTGTAGTTTTAAAAGATAGAACTTATATAACAGAAGAAGAAATACCTGATTTAGTAATTTCTTGTGGAAGGAAAAGTGTGATTCCATCTATTTTACTTAAGAAAAAAAATCCAGAAATATTTACAATTCACATACAGGATCCAAAAGTAAGTTTAAAAAATTTTAATGTAATTGTTGCTCCAGAACATGATAATTTAAATGGAGATAACGTTTATAGTTCTAGAGGAGCAATTCATTACATAACTGAAAAAGAAATAGAGAAAGCAAAACCATACTTGTTAAAAAAAATTAATAGTCAAAAAGTAGTTTCATTAATTTTAGGAGGACCAAATAAATATTACAACTTTGATGTATCTCAATTAGTTCAAATTTTTAATAAGATAAAATCTGATTTTGTTTCAGAAGGTTATAAAGTAATTGTAATTCCATCAATGAGAACTCCCAAAGCAAGTATTGAATTGGCAAAAAAAGAAATGGAGATATGCGGACATATTGTAAATACTGTAGACAAGCAAGCATACTTATCTGCTTATGCGCTTGCAAATTATGTAGTGGTAACATGTGACTCAACATCAATGATTTCAGAAGCAGCTACTTCTGGTAAACCCATATTTGTTGCTCATATGAAAGCAAAAAGAAATAATTATAGATTTAAAAGATTTTTTGACCTATTCAGGAAGATGGGAATTACCAGAGATTTGGGAGAAAAAATTGAAACTTGGACATATAATAAACACAATGAAGCACAAAGAATAGCAGCTGAAATAAAAAACAAAATAAAAAATTAATTTAATGGAATTTTTAAATTCTTTAAAAAAAAGATCAAAACATTACAGCACACCTTTTAGTCATTGGGAATTAAATGAACCATTAACAGAGGGTGCTATAAAAGAAATTTGCAACACTGAAATTACAGATTTAACTAAAATGAAAATAAATTATGATGGAACCAGAGCGGTCGACGGAGGTGAGGGGAAATTTAGAGAAGGCATATCAAGCGGTGGTAAAGCAATAAAATTTAGATGTTTTGTCAGCAAGGATAATTCAAAAGATTTTCCCAATCTAAATGGTTTAATAGAAGAACTTAGATCAAAGGATACTCATGGTTATATTAGTGAATTAATAAAAAAAGATCTTTCAAATTCATATGTAAGAGTTGAAGTAATATGTGATCGCCAAGGATTTTGGTTAAAACCTCATTGCGATATTAAAGAAAAATTGATTTCAGGACTTTTTTTTGCAAACCCATTTAATGAATCTGAAGATTTAGGTACAGATTTTTATGATGAAAAATTAAATAAAGTTAAAACGGTTCCCTATAAAAATAATTATGGATATTTTTTTACAAGTGGACCAAATACATGGCACGGCATGGAAAAAAAAGAAATTAAAAAAGAGAGAAGATGCTTACAAGTTAATTACGTTACATTCCCTACAGACTGGCAAGTAAAATAGCTTTAATATTATTTATTTAATGTCTTGGAGAGAAGTGACGGTAAT
>CACLLG010000014.1 GCA_902607735.1 uncultured Pelagibacteraceae bacterium
TTGTCAAAATTAAGTTTGGAAAAACCAGAAAAAAGTCAATCAGTAGCAATCTAAGAAAATTTAAAAATAGCCTAAATAACTTTATAACTGGAAAAAGTAAATCTATTAAATCTAATTTACTTATCAAGGGTAATCCTATTCAAAAAAAAGTATGGGAAGAATTGAAAAATATAAAATTTGGAAAAACAAAAACTTATGGGGAGATAGCAAAAAAATTTAAATTATCCCCTCGTCATGTAGGAAAAATATGCGGGCAAAATAAGATGGTCTTAGTCATACCATGTCACAGAGTAATTAGATCAGACGGTAATATGGGTGGTTTTTCAAGTATGGGCGGTATATCCCTTAAAAAAAAATTATTAGATTTTGAAAAGGGTTAATTAGGCTTATTCATTGAAACAAAAAAATCTGCATTATTTTTTGTATTTCTCAACTTAGAAAGTAGAAATTCGATTGCATCCATCGTTCCCATAGAACTTAATATCTTTCTTAAAACATTCATTTTAAGCAAATCATCATTTTTGAAGAGCAGTTCCTCTCTTCTAGTTCCTGATCTGGTTATATCGATAGCAGGAAAAATTCGTTTGTCAGAAATTTTACGATCTAATATTAATTCACTATTTCCCGTGCCTTTGAACTCTTCAAATATTACTTCATCCATTCTGCTGCCGGTATCTATTAATGCTGTCGAAATAATTGTAAGTGAACCTCCTTGTTCTATATTTCTAGCTGCACCAAAAAATCTTTTTGGTCTTTGAAGTGCATTAGCATCGACACCTCCAGTCAATACTTTACCAGAACTTGGTATTACTGCATTATAGGCTCTGCCAAGTCTTGTTATAGAATCTAAAAGAATTATAACATCCTTCTTATGTTCAGTGAGTCTTTTTGCTTTTTCAATAACCATTTCTGCAACAGCTACGTGTCTTGAAGCTGGTTCATCAAAAGTAGAGCTTATTACTTCGCCTTTAACCGATCTTTGCATATCGGTTACCTCCTCAGGTCTTTCGTCTATTAATAAAACCATCAGATAGCATTCTGGATGATTCTGAGCAATTGAGTGAGCTATGTTTTGTAAAATAATTGTTTTTCCTGCTTTTGGTGGCGAAATAATTAATGATCTTTGTCCTTTCCCTATGGGGCTGACTAAATCTATTAGTCTTGCAGTTTGGTCTGGCTTTTTTTCTATTTTAGTTTTTTCTATTTCCATTTTAAGTTGCTTGTCAGGATAAAGTGGTGTCAAATTGTCAAAGGCAATTTTGTTTCTAGCTTTTTCGGGGTTATCAAAATTTATTTGATCTACTTTTAATAACGCAAAATATCTTTCCTGATCTTTAGGAGCTCTAATCTCACCTTCAACAGAATCTCCTGTCCTTAATCCAAATTTCCTTATTTGGTTGGGGCTAACATAAATATCATCGGGTCCAGGTAAATAATTAGATTCCATAGCACGCAAAAAACCAAAACCATCTTGTAATACTTCAAGAACTCCACCAGCAGTAATTTGCTCATTTTTTTCTGCTAGTTTTTTTAATATAGCAAACAAAATTTCTTGCTTTCTTAATGTACTCGGATTTTCTATCTGAAGCTTTTCAGCTTGTGAAATAAGCTCGCCAGGTGATTGCTTTTTTAATTCTTTTAAATTCATGTGTTGATGATTTGTATAAGAGAAACGTGTTACCAATATAATATCTTTTTAAAAAATTACAAGTGATAATGGTTTAAAGACTATAATAAATACGATAGCAATAAGTAAAACTGTAGGTATTTCGTTGATTATTCTATAAAATTTAGGTGAAAAAGAGTTATTATTTTCAGCAAATTTTCTTAAACATTGAAATAAAAAGAAATGATAAAGGGTTAAAATAACCACAAATAGTAGCTTCAATTGAAGCCATATAGAACCAAAATTATCCATACTATTGGTATGGATCAGCAATACTCCAAATATCCAAGATACGATCATGGCAGGATTCATAATATAAACAAGAAGTCTTCTTTCCATAACTTTAAATGTTTCAATCAAGTCTTCAGATTTATTATTTTTTGTCGCTTCACTATGGTAAACAAATATTCTAGGTAAATATAAAAGCCCTGCCATCCAAGAAATCACAGCTATCAGATGAATTGATTTAAATAAAAAATATGTGCTCATTATTTTATTGTATTAATTGTAATTTTTTGACTTTCAAGTTTCTTGCAGCTATAGCCTAGTTCTTCTAATTTCAGTTTTGAACATTTCTTTTTTGCATAACGTATTTCGTCATAGTAGACAATGTGTGTTGCTTCGGCATCTCCAGAAATAGCTTTTCCTCTATAGATGCCAAATTTAAACATTGTTCCATCTCCAGGGACAACTGTTCTACCAACAAAATGATAGAGTAGTTTTCCGTTAACCCACATTTTAAAAAATCCATTCTTGCTTGACCATTTTGCATTAAAGATAAAATCATTCCATTGGCCAAATAGTTCTTCACTATCCAAAATTTTTTTTCTAGTATTTCCTGGTTCATTAGAATAACACCTCTTATTTAATTTTTTTGGATGTATACAAAGAAGTCTTGTCACAAGGTAGAAGTGTTTTCCTGATAAATCTAAATTTATAGGAGGTTTATCGTAATCTATATTATGAAACTGACCCATAGTTATCCATTCAGAATGTATTTGAGGAGTGTCCTTGGGTAGATACAAAGAATAAGTATGCCACGTTGTTCCTCGTATGGGTGATACATCGCCATGTTCCATTCCAAATTCATGTCGTTCAGCGGGAGGACTAGCCTTACAATCATTATAACTTCCTTTGCGACGTTGGTGGCAATCACCTTTTCTGAGTTCAATTCGAATAGATTGTTTTCCAAATCTTACGGGATGACCATCCGTTTCATTGACTATTTGATAAGCATAATCGGGCGTCATACATTTTCCATTTTCAGTCCATGTACAACTAAAATTCCATTTATTTTTATATCCTTGCGCAATATCTTTAGGAAGTTTTATAGCTTTCTTTACAGCCATTTTCGCAGCAAAGCTATTATTGCAAACCAACAAACCCAGAACCAAGATCCCTAAAAATTTTTTCATCTAATATTTTCCTACTTGTTTAGCATCTTTGTAAAAGATCTTTGCTAGCTCCTCGTTTGCTTTATTCTTAAATATCATGTCATTTTTACTCATTAATTCAACTGGCCTTTTTGCGTGTTCGTGATACTTAAATGTATCTTTTCCTCTTGCTTGCTGCACAAAAATCTTACCAAGAACTTGGTCAACGTTCGTTCCTATATAGCTTTGTATAACAAACCCAATTCTTCTTTGATTGCTTTTATTGGGACCTGATCCATGAACAATCATTGGATGGTGAAGAGATAATTGACCAGCCTTAAGTATATTGGGTGTGGTTTTTTCAATAGGAACATTTTGAACGGTTTGACCGCGTGTTAATAAATTATTTTTATCATATGTATCCCTGTGATCTTTAATTTTTTCTTTATGGGAGCCCGACCACATTCTCATACAACCGTTTTCGTCATTAGCATCTGTAATAGCTAACCACGCTGTTACCCAATTATAAGGTTCAAAACCAATATATTTTGCATCTTGATGCCAACTTACAAAACCTTTTTTGTCTGGATCTTTTATAAATAAAGTTGTCCCACCAACTAAAATATCTTTACCAATAATACTTTCTACTGCATCTAAAATTTTAGAGTTATGACAAACTTGATCAAAGACGGGTGATATGTAATGAACATTATTTCTCCCCAATCCAACTAGCTCTTCTGGCCATTTTTTTTCAATATATTCGATTTCTTCTTTTATCTTTTTTGCATCTTCTAAAGACAAAACATCAATGGGAGCAACAAATCCGTTATCTTTATAATCTTTAACTTGTTTTGAATTTAATGCACTCATTTTTCATATAATTTTCTTATTTTATTTCTAAACTCATCATTCACTGTAAACGAACAACCATTTTGAGTATGTATAGTTGTTCCAGTTTTATGATATTCGTTTAAATGACTAAGAAACTCTTTTAGATCAACTTCTAGAGATTTTCCATTATCGTCTTTTAAAATAGTTTTTTTCATTTTAAATATTTTGTAACTTTTTTTTCAGTTTTTCCTATTCTTAAGATTTATAATTTTTATTTCCTTATTGGTAAGCATGGACATTTTACATGATTATTAGGACACATTACTGAGGAAACAAAATTGCCGTTTGTTTCTTTTTGTAAAACTAGCTCTGTAAGGCCCTTAATAAAATTCTCCTCTATCCCTAATGCTGGTACTCTTTTATAGAAACTGCAACCATTTTTTTCTGCCAATTTTTTATACTCAATATCTAATTCTACTAAGGTTTCCGAGTGGTCTGAAACAAAGGCCACGGGTACTATGACAATTCCTTTTTTTTCTTTAGAATATTTTATAATTATTTCATCTGTAGATGGTCCAATCCATTTAAGAGGACCCACACGACTTTGATAACTTATTATATAGTCTAGGTTTTCATTCTTTAATTTTAATATTATTCCTTCTACAGTTTGCTCGACCTGCCATTGATAGGGGTCACCTTTTTTTATTTTAATTTTAGGTAAGCCATGAGCAGAGAAAAGTAACTTAAAATCTTTATTTTCTAAATTTTTTATTGTATTTTTAATAAGATTTGCATGTGATTCCAAAAAGTTATTTTCTGTTGGATAACAACAAATAGTCTTAGTTTTTACCTTATAATTTTCTCTTTTACATAAATCATTCCATTCTTTGATGGAAGAACCAGAAGTTGATGCTGAGTATTGAGGATAGAGAGGCAAAAGTATTATTTCTTCAGGATTATATTTCTTAACTTCTTTTATCACGTCTTCAGCCCGTGGATGCCAACAACGCATAATAACAAAACATTTATAATCACCTTTTGTTGATAAAGTATTTTCTAAACTTTTTGCTTGATCTTGTGTTAATTTAAGAATTGGTGATTTATTTCCAATTTCTTTATAAATATTTTTAGCAATTGGGGCTCTTCTTTTTGAAATAATTTTTGCTAAAGGATATCTAAAAATTGAGGGAATGCTGATAATCGCGGGGTCATTAAATAAATTAAAAAGAAAAGGTTCAACGCTTTCTAATTTATCTGGTCCTCCTAAGTTGAACAGAATAACTGCTTTTTTCATTTTTATTTTTTATTTCTAACAAGCTCAATAATATATTGTATTGTTTCTGGTTTGATTTCGGGCAAAACCCCATGACCTAAATTAAATATGTAAGGATAATCTTTGAATATATTAAGATACTTGTCAGTATTTTTTCTAATATTTTCTTTATCAGTTAATAATATTTTAGGATCTAACCCACCTTGGATTGGTAAACCTTTTAGCTTTTTTTTTATCCATTCTGGATCTACATCGTAATCAATACTAATACAATCTGGTTTTACTACTGAACAAAAATCAACATAGCTTTCTCCGATCCCTTTAGGAAAGCAAATTACTGGTATTTTTTTTGACTTAACGTGTTCTACTATTTTTAATATTGGAATATAGCAATAATTTGGAAGCTCTTTTTTAGGTAACAATCCAGCCCAAGAGTCAAAAATTTGTATTACATCAGCTCCAGCTTCGATTTGTTTGTCAATATGTAAGCATATAAATTCTTGTAATTTTTTTAGTAATTTATTAGTTAGAGATTTATCTTTATTAATTTTAATAAAATCAAAACTTTTTTTAGGGGATTCTTTATTCAGCATATATACTAATAAAGTCCAGGGCGCCCCAACGAATCCTATAAGGTTTTTTTCTTTTAGATTATTCCTAACCTTTTCTATTCCTTGATAAATAGGAGATAATTTTTGAATAAATTCTGTTGGGTTTGTATTAACTATTTTTTCTAAATCAAAACTCTCTAAAACTGGACCAATACCTTTTTTAAATTCTACTTTCTGTCCAAGTCCATAAGGTATCATTAAAATATCAGAAAAAATTATAGCTGCATCAATTTTAAATCTTTTTAGGGGTTGAAGTGTAATTTCATTAACTAAATCAGGATTCAAACATAATTTTATAAAATCAGGATTTTCTTTCCTTATTTCTCTAAATTCTGGCAAATACCTTCCTGCCTGTCTCATAAACCATATAGGTGTATAAGAAGTTTTTTTTCCTTTTATGCATTCCTTTAATATGTCTTTCATTAATATATTATATAAATAAGTTAATAGTATTATTAGACCATGTTAATAACGGTATTAATTAGTTGTGTACAGTTTTTCCATAAAACCTGTTATTAATATATATTATAAATTATTGATTTAATTACATATGTTACAATTTGTTAATTTCTATAATAATTTGTTTATAATTTACTAACGTATATAACTTGCTTAATTTATTGTTAATTTTGCTTAACAAGTTTAGTTATTTAAAAAAAAAAATGAATATTTATTTAATTGCTGATTTATTAACAGGGTTATGAACAAGGTTTACCAAGTTTATCAAGTATCTGACTCAACCGGAGAAACACTAGATAGGATTTTTCTAGCTATTAAAGCACAATTTTCTAATTTTGATTGTAAAACAATTCATTATTCTTTCACAAGGACAAAGAATCAAATAGATAAAATTATTTCTAAATCTAAAAATGAAAAAAATATAATAATTTTATATACAATCGTAGATCAAAGTTTGGCAAATTATATGTCGATACAAGCAAAAAAAAATAATATTCCTTCCTTTGAGGTTTTAGGAAATTTGATATCAGATTTTTCAAAATTATTAAAAAAAGAAGCAAGTAGAAAACCTAGTGGGCAACACATCCTAGATGAAGAATATTATAAAAGAATTGAAGCGGTACAATTTACCATTTCCCATGACGATGGAAAAATAATCTCTGATCTAGAAAAGTCCGATGTCATTTTGGCAGGTATTAGCAGAACAAGTAAGACACCAACTTCAATTTATTTAGCAAATAGAGGTTATAAAGTAGCGAATATTCCAATTATTCCAAACAAAGAAACGCCCAACCAATTAATAGAAAGTTCTAAAAAAACTTGTGTGATAGGTCTTATTTGCGACGCAACAAGGCTATCCGATGTTAGAAGAAACAGAATTCAATCAATGCATGAAGATAGACCTGGTGACTATACAAATGAAAGAAAAATTTATAATGAATTAGAAAATTCTAAAAAATTATTTAAAAAATACAACTGGCCGATTATAGATGTAACTAGAAAATCAGTGGAAGAGACAGCTGCATCAATTATAAAAATATTAGATATTTTAAATTCTAGATGATCGATAAAATTATTCTTGCATCAAGAAGCGGAGTTAGAAAAGAAATTTTAGATAAAAATAAGATAAATTGCGAAGTAAGCCCTGCTGATATTGATGAAGATCAAGTTAAAGAATCTCTACTCAAAGAAAAGGCAACACCAGAAATAATTTCAAAAAATCTGGCAGAATTAAAAGCAAATAAAGTTAGCAAAAAAAAACCTGATAAATTGGTATTGGGCGCGGACAGCGTAATAGATTTTAAAGGTGAACTTATTTCTAAACCCGCTAATAGAAATGAGGCTTTTAATATTCTTAAAAAATTAAATGGACAAAAACATCAGTTAATAAGCTCAGTTTGTATATCTAAAAATGGGTTTATGGTATGGAATTTTACGGATTCTGCTACACTAACAATGAAACAACTTAATTCAGACCAAATTAAATCATATTTAAAAAAGATAAGAGATAAAGAATTATATGCATATGGTGTTTACCAAATCGAAGCTGATGGAAGATCTTTATTTTTAAAAATTGAAGGAGATGAAGATACAATTATGGGTTTACCAGTTAAACAAATAAAAAAATATTTAAGTATACTAAAATGAAAAAATATATAGTTATAGGAAATCCAATAGAGCATTCACTGTCGCCCAAATTACACAACCACTGGATAAAAGAAAATAATATTACTGCTGATTATAGCAAAAAACAAATTAATCAAACTGACATTGAAGGAATAATATCAGAAGTTAAGGATGAAAAAATAGATGGAATTAATGTAACTGTTCCTTTTAAGAAATCCGTCATACCTTATCTTGACGAACTAACTTCGCTTGCGAAAGAAGCTCAATCAGTTAACACGATTTTTAAAAAAGATAATAAAGTTATTGGAGATAACACTGATGTTGGTGGATTTGAGCAAGGACTAAAACATATCAATTATAGCGTAAAAAATAAGAAAGTATTTATTTTAGGGGCGGGAGGTGTGGCTCCTTCAATTATTATAGCTTTAAGAAAATTAGGAGTAGGAAAAATTATTTTAAGTAACAGGACAAAAGATAAAGCTGAAAATTTAAAAAAAATTTATCCAGGTCTAGAAATTATAGATTGGGGAAAAATTCCTGATTTTAATATGATAATAAATGCAACAAGTTTGGGACTAAAAAATGATGATGAAATAAAATTAAATTATGCTGACATAACACCAAACAAATTATTTTATGATGTTATTTATAATCCAAATAAAACAAAATTTCTTTTAAAAGCAAAGCAGTTTGGCAATCAAATTGAAAACGGAAAAATGATGTTTATTTATCAGGCTCAATTAGCATTTAAAATTTGGCATAATTTATTACCAAAAGTTGACGACAAATTATTAGATTAATGATTAGAATTGCTGTTTTAGGAGATATTGGATCAGGCAAAAGTCATGTAGCCAAACAGTTTGGTTATCCAGTTTTTAATGCTGATGATGAAGTGCAAGAATTATATAAGAAAAATAGAAAATGCTACATTAAATTAAAAAAAAAACTTCCTAAATATATTAATTCTTTTCCAATTAAAAAAAAAGAGCTTTCGACAGCTATTTTTGCCAATAAACAAAATCTTAAAAAAATTGTTAAAATTGTTCATCCAGAGATTCAAACTAGTATGAATAATTTTCTCAGAAAGAATAAGAATAAAAAGCTTGTTGTTCTGGATATTCCATTATTAATGGAAAATAAAATAAATGAGAAAGGCGATGTTTTAATTTTTATAGAAGCTAAAAAAAAGGAAATTATAAAAAGGCTAAAAAAGAGACCTGGCGTTAATTTGAAAATGATAAGAAATTTTAAAAAACTTCAACTACCTGTAGAAATTAAAAAAAAAAGATCAGATTTTATAATTAAAAATAATTTTAAGAATAAATCTACTAAAAAAAGTGTTAAAAAGGTACTAAGAGAAATTTTATTAAATGTTAGAAGTAATACTTGATACAGAAACAACAGGGTTATCCACTGCTGAAAAACATAAAATTGTAGAAATAGGTTGTATAGAATTAAAAAATCAAATTCCAACCAATAAAAAATTTCATGTTTACATCAATCCAGAAAGACCAGTTTCAGATGAAGCATACAAGGTGCATGGATATACGGATAAATTTCTGTCTGATAAAAAAAAATTTTCTGAAATTGTGGAAGATTTTTTAAGTTTTATAAAAAATAAAAAAATTATAATACATAATGCTCCATTCGATTTATCATTTTTAAATTATGAGTTGAAATTAATTAATAAGAAAGCAATAGATAAAAAAGATGTTGTTGATACGCTAGAAATAGCTAGGTTAAAATATCCAGGAGCACAAAACTCTTTAGATGCACTTTGTAAGCGTTTCAATATAGATAATTCAAAAAGGGAAAAGCATACTGCCTTAATTGATTGTGATTTACTAAAGGAAATTTATATAAATCTTTTAGATCAAAAAGCACCAAAATTGAATTTAGAAAATGTAGAAATTATAGATTCAAATTTAGAAGATGGAATAAGTAAAAAAAATAATATATCTAGAAAGATAATAAAACCAACTAGTAATGAAATTTTACTTCATAAAAAATATCTCAAGTCAGATCTACAAAAAAATTATTACGACTAGTTACCTTTTTTTTCTTTGTACATTTTCTCAAAATCTACTGTTTTAATGATTTCAATATTTTTTATTCCAGCTTGTTTGAACAAATAAACAAAAGTCTCATATAAAATAGGATAAACGTCTGTAGGAACATTTATTAGGATAATTTTTTCAATTTCCTTTTCATCTTTGATTCCTTCATCAATAGTAACTAATGCGCTATATGTAATTTCGGTAAGTACTTTGTCCTTAATATTTTCCTTAGGAGAAATTTTTAATGTAGTATTTACTTCAACTATCTTATCTTTGTACGGTTTTGCTTTAATATCAAAATTTAATGCATAGTTTTTGATTTCTTTTTCAAGCATAACAAACGCTTGTATATTGGGAATTTCGAAAGAAACATCTTTTATAAATTTTGATATAATTTTGTAACTCATTTAATTGTCTTTTTCATGTTCTTCTTTATTAGTTTCCTCATAACTGCCTTCAATGATATCGTCATTTCTTTTTCTATTTCTATTAAATTTTGTAGAAATAGAACTAATAAAAAATTTTCTTGTTATAGGTATTATTAGTAAAAATCCAACTATATCTGTTAAGAATCCTGGGATTATTAGCAATAGTGCAGCAAAAGCCAATGCCGCACCTGATATAATTTCGTAGACTGGAATTTCATTTTTTAATAGTTGGTTGAAACCAGACTTCATCGTACTTAAACCTGCTATTTTTGCAAAATAAACGCCAGTTATAGCTGTAAAAAAAATTAAGAGAACAGTATTAAGGGGGCCGATTATTCCGCCTACTTTAATCATTAAATAAATTTCAATTGCAGGGATTCCAATTATAAAAAGGATTACAGCGTTCATATGTCTGCTTATTTTTATTTGCATACTATATCATTTAAGTATTATAATCAAAAAATCATATGAGTAGTCAATTTGGATTTATAGATATAATTTTATTAGCCATGTTTGCTGGCTTCATAATTTTGAGACTAAGAAATATTTTAGGAAGAAAAACTGGTCATCAAGGAAAACCAATTAATAGATATTTTCCTAAAGGAATGGAAGTTCTCAAAGATATAGAAAATAATGAAGCAATTAAAACAGGCAATGTAGATGATGAAGCAAAAAAACAATTTCTAAAAGGTGCAGATGTTGCTTACGAACAAATAATTACTTCTTTTGCAACAGGAGATAAAAAATCTTTAAAAGGTTTGTTAGGAAAAGAATTATTTAATAATTTTTCAGAAATTATAGACGAAAGACAAAAAAAACAACTTAAGTATGAAACAACTTTTATAGGAATAAAATCATCTAAAATATTGGAATTTAAAAAAATTGAAAATATTTATAAAGTAACAGTAAACTTTGTCAGTGAAATAATTACATGCGTAAAGGACAAAAATAACCAAGTAATCGAAGGAAATCCAGACATGATAAAAACTGCAAATGATGTTTGGAAATTTTCAAAAAATATGTGGAGCCAAGACCCCACATGGTATTTAGTTGAAACATCAAATAAGTAGTGAAAAAAAAAAATACTGCTTCTACCAAGGATAAAAAAGATTGGGCATCCTTTATAAATCAAATTAAGAATATTAAACCAAAAGATAGTGATATTTTAGAACAAGGTGTAAAGGTAAATAAAGTTAGAAAATTGGATTTACACGGCTTTTCTTTAGTTGAGGCAAACAAAGTGGTAAAGAATTTTGTCATTGAATCTTTTAATAATGGTTATAGAAAATTACTAATAGTAACAGGAAAAGGTTTAAGATCAAAATCCTACGATAATCCTTATATTTCGGAAAAATTAAGTGTGCTAAAATATTCGGTTCCAGAATATATTAAAAATGATGAAAATTTAAATTTAATGATTAATAAAATAACACAGGCTGATACTAAAGAAGGAGGCGAGGGTGCAATTAGTATTTTTTTAAAAAATAATAAAAAATTTATAAAATAAACTTTGATAAGTCTGTGTCTTTTGCAAGCTCACCAAGATTTTTCGTTACATAATTTTCATCAATTATAATTTTTTCGCCCGTTCTATCAGTAGCTGTAAAACTGATCTCGTCCAATACTTTTTCAATAATTGTATGAAGTCTTCTAGCACCTATATTTTCTATACTAGCATTAATTTCAGTTGCTAATTTTGCTATTGTTTCAATACCATCTTTAGAAAATTCTAGAGTAACGTTTTCAGTTTCTAATAGC
Organism: uncultured Pelagibacteraceae bacterium; assembly: GCA_902607735.1. Taxonomy (GTDB): domain Bacteria; phylum Pseudomonadota; class Alphaproteobacteria; order Pelagibacterales; family Pelagibacteraceae; genus AG-414-E02. The sequence goes on from CACLLG010000014.1 coordinate 12,083, forward strand.
GCTCTATACTGTTTAATTAAACTATTGTCAGGCTCTTCTAATATTCGTTTAAAATCGTTACTAGTTAAGGCACTTAACTCAACTCTAATAGGAAGTCTTCCTTGAAGTTCTGGCAATAAATCAGATGGTTTGGCCAGCTGAAATGCACCCGAAGCAATAAATAATATATGATCAGTTTTTATAGGGCCATGTTTTGTGCTGACTGTTGTTCCTTCTATTAGTGGGAGTAAATCTCGCTGCACACCCTCTCTTGAAACATCGCCGCCAATTCTATCACCTCGTGCAGATACTTTGTCAATTTCATCGAGAAATACAATTCCATTATTTTCTGTAGAAATTTTTGCTGTTTTTATAATTGCATCCTGTTCAATCATTTTATCAGATTCTTCAGCAATTAAAATTTCATGAGATTCTTTAACTGTCATTTTTTTCTTTTTCCCTTTTTTGATATTTTTTCCTAGCATTTCAGAAATATTTATCATTCCAACATTTGCTCCAGGCATTCCTGGTATTTCAAAGCTTGGCATATTTTGAACATCACTTACTTCAATTTCAATTTCATTTTTGTCAAGATCACCACTTCTTAATCTTTTTCTAAAACTTTCTCTTGTTGCAATGCTCGCTTTATTACCAACAAGTGCGTTAAGAACTCTTTCTTCCGCAGCTTGTTGTGCTTTTGCATAAACTTCTTTTCTCATTCTTTCTTTTTCAATAGCTATTGCAATTTCTAGTAAATCTCTAATTATTTGTTCAACGTCTCTGCCTACATAACCTACTTCTGTAAACCGTGTTGCCTCAACTTTTATAAAAGGTGCTTCAGCTAATTTAGAAAGTCTTCTTGAAATTTCTGTTTTTCCTACACCTGTTGGCCCTATCATGAGAATATTTTTTGGTAATACTTCATCTTTCATTTCTCCTTTTAGCGCCTGTCTTCTCCATCTATTTCTAAGAGCAATTGCCACAGCTCTTTTTGCAGCATTTTGACCAATTACAAAGCGATCTAATTCAGAAACTATTTCTCTCGGGGATAAAGATGAAACCATAGATTTATCATCTTTTTCTTGTTTGGAGTCTCTAGTTGGTAATGATGTTATGTTTGTTTTTTGTTTCATTTACTAAATTTTTTCAAAAGTTATATTTTTATTTGTAAATACACATATTTCAGATGCAACTTCGATTGATTTTTTTGCAATTTCCTCTGCTGACATTTTTGAATTCATTAACACTTTTGCTGCAGCTAAAGCATAATTGCCACCTGATCCTATTCCTATAATACCTTCTTCAGGTTCTAGCACATCTCCAGTACCAGAAATAATAAAACTTTTTTCTTTGTCAGCAATTGCCATTAAAGCTTCCAATCTTCTTAAATATTTATCTGTTCGCCAATCTTTTGCCAGTTCTACTGCAGCTCTTGTGAGATTGCCTGCATGTTTTTCTAACTTTGCTTCCAATCTTTCAAACAAAGTTAAAGCATCTGCGGTTGATCCAGCAAAACCAGCAATAACGTTTCTTTTTTCAATTTTACGAACTTTTTTTGCTGTACTTTTAATTACTGTATTGCCAAGACTTACCTGCCCGTCTCCTGCAACAACGACATCCTTATCTTTCCTGATCAAGACGATAGTAGTGCCATGCCAATTTGAATTTGTGTTCATTGTATTATTCTATGTGGAGATTTATTTACTATCTTCAAGGGTAAAAGTTCAATTTATTGATATATTCTTGAATTATTTATATACCCTGTTATTACAGAGGCGCGATATGGCAAGAAAAGCTAAAATAAACAGGAAAACTAAAGAAACTAATATTCTTGTAGAAGCTAATATAGATGGAAAGGGATCTTACAAAATAGATACCCGAATAGGTTTTCTTAATCATATGTTAGAACAATTATCGAAGCACTCTTTAATTGATCTAAAAATATTAGCTAAAGGAGATACACATATTGACCTACATCATACGACCGAAGATACAGGAATAGCCATAGGTGAATGTATAAAAAAAGCAATTCAATCTTCAAAAGGCATAAAGAGATTTGCTCATGCTTTAATTCCTATGGATGAGACATTAACGAGAGTTTCTATAGATGTTTCAAACAGACCATATTTAATTTGGAAAGTAAAATTAAAAGTAGAAAAATTAGGTGAGATGGATACGGAGTTGTTTAAAGAGTGGTTCCAAGCTTTTTCACAAGCTGCAGGAATTACACTGCATGTTGAAAATATTTATGGGGACAATAGCCACCACATAATTGAATCTTGTTTTAAGGGTCTTGCAAGATCATTAAGAGAAGCTTTAGAAATAGATAAAAGAATTAAAAATAGAGTTCCTTCAACCAAAGGCGTTTTATAAATTAAAAATGTCGATTACAGTTATTGACTATGGTTCTGGCAATTTAAAGTCAGCAGCTAAAGCACTTGAGGCGGCTGCTAATAATATAAATCTTAGTTCTAAAATAGTGGTAACTGCTGACCCAAAAATAATTAAACAATCAGATAGAATAGTTTTGCCAGGACAAGGATCTTTTAGAGATTGTTATATGGGTATAAAAAAAATTCCAGGATTGAGCGAAACTTTAAACGAATTTGTGTTGGTGGAAAAAAAACCTATTTTTGGCATATGTGTTGGGATGCAATTATTTGCAAAAACTGGTTTCGAATCCCAAGAGACAAAAGGTTTTGGTTGGATTGATGCCGAGGTTCGAAAAATAAATAATATGAATAAAAAACTTAAATTACCTCACATGGGGTGGAATGAAATAGAATTAAAAAAAGATAACTTTCTCTTTTCTAATATCAAAAATAAATCTCATATGTATTTTATTCATAGCTACGAATTTATGACAAGACAAAAAGATTATGTAGCCGCTACAACTAATTATGGTAATTCGATAATAGCATCGGTGTTTAAAGAAAATATTGTTGGAACTCAGTTTCACCCTGAAAAAAGTCAAAAAAATGGTTTACTAATTTTAGAAAATTTTTTGAAGTGGAAGCTATAATGATAATTTTTCCCGCGATTGATATTAAAGATAATAAATGTGTAAGACTTATAAAAGGGGATTTTAATAAAATAACAACATACAAAAATTCTCCATTTGAGCAGGCTGAAATATACTTCGAAAACGGATTTAGAAATATTCATATTGTTGATTTAGATGGTGCTTTACGAGGAAAATCATCCAATTCAAATACTGTTAAGCAAATACTTAAAAATCATGAACTAAGAATTCAGATTGGAGGAGGAATCAGAACAATTCAAGATGTAAACGATTGGGTAGAAAGTGGTGTTGACAAAGTTGTTATGGGAACTGCAGCTATAGAAAACATAGATTTACTCAAAACTGCTTGTGAAAAATTTAAAAATAAAATTGCAGTTTCTCTAGATGTAAAAAATGGATTTATTTTTTTGTCGGGTTGGAAAAAACAAACTAATATTTTGGCTGTTGATTTTGTAAAGAAAATTGAAAATTTTGGTGTTTCTCGAATTATTTATACAGATATTAATAAAGACGGAACAAAAAAAGGTCCAAATATAAAAGACACAGTAGAGTTGTCTAGTAAAGTAAAAATTCCCTTTGTTGTATCTGGTGGGATATCTTCTATAGAAGATATTAAAAAAATTAAATCTCTTAACAATTCAAATATTGAAGGCGTAATAGTGGGAAAGTCAATTTATGATGGAGATATACAAATTAACGAGTTAGCAAAGCAGATATAAAATGTTGAAAAATAGAATTATACCTTGTTTAGATGTAAAAAATGGCAGAGTAGTTAAAGGAATTAACTTTGTAGATTTGGTTGACGCGGGAGACCCTGTTGAGCAAGCTAAAATATATGACGAGCAAGGTGCTGATGAGCTATGTTTTCTAGATATTACAGCCTCAAACGAGAATAGAAATATTATATTAGATACTGTTAAAAAAACTGCAGAAAAATGCTTTATGCCTCTAACAGTTGGAGGAGGTGTGCGTACTTTAGAAGATATAAGAAATTTACTATTAGCTGGGGCTGATAAAGTATCAATTAATACAGCTGCAGTTAATAGTAAAAATTTGGTTAAAGAAAGTGCTGAAAAATTTGGTTCGCAATGTATTGTTGTTGCGGTGGATGCAAAAAAAGTTAAAGAAAATAAATGGGAAATATTTACTCATGGAGGAAGGAAATCCACAGGAATAGACGCTTTAAAATTTGTAGAAAAGATGGAAACAATGGGTGCTGGAGAGATATTACTTACGTCGATGGATAGAGATGGAACAAAAAAGGGTTATGATTTAGATCTAACAAAAAAAGTATCTAATCTTGTAAATATACCAGTTATAGCTTCAGGAGGTGTTGGTAGCTTAGAACACTTACTTCAAGGCATAAAAATTGGTAAAGCAAACGCTGTATTAGCAGCATCAATTTTTCATTTTGGAGAATTTTCAATACAAGATGCAAAAAAATATTTAGACTTAAAAGGAATTCCTGTAAGAATTTAAAAAATGTTTAAAACTTTAGAAGAATTAATTAATATTATTCGTCAAAGAAAAGAGTCTTCAGTAAAGGAATCTTACACGAAAAAATTGTTAGATAATAAAAAATTAAGTGTTGAAAAAGTAAAAGAGGAGATAGCAGAGCTTATTGATTCTATTGAAAAAAATTCAAATAAAGTTCATGAAGCAGCAGATGTTTTGTATCATTTAATGGTGCTTTTAGAAGCTAATGGTATTAGAATTGAGGATGTAATGGACGAGCTAAAGAAAAGACAAAAATGATAAATTGGCATAAAAGATATATAGAATATTGGAAAAAAAAACTAAACGTTTCTGATTATGGAGTTGTTTGGATATCTTTTATTAAAGGCTTAATTATTGGCTTATTAATTTATCATTTTTTTATTAATTAAATAAAATGAACTACGATAAAAATAATATTTTTGCTAAAATCTTAAGAGGTGAAATCCCTTGTAAAAAAATTTACGAAGATGAGTTTGTTCTTGCTTTTCATGATATTAATCCGCAAAAAAAAGTACATGCTTTAGTTATTCCCAAAGGTGAATATGTAAATTTAGATGATTTTTCTTCAAAGGCATCTGAGAAAGAAATTGTTGGCTTGATTAGAGGTATAGGAACAGTAGCAAAGAAAATTGGAGTTTCAGATGTTGTGAAAGGCGGCGGTTATCGATCTTTAGTTAATGTTGGAGAAAATGGAGGGCAGGAAGTTCCTCACTTACACTTCCATATTTTTGGTGGCGAAAGAGTAGGAAAAATGGTTACCTAAAGATCTTCTTCTTTAGGAATTTTAAAAAAATCATCAACGATTTGATTGTTAATTTTTAGATCCTCAATAGCAAAACTTACATTATTCGAATAAGCATCTTTTGTTATCCATCCTTTAAATTCTAGTGAATTTTTATCAAAAAGTATTTTTACTCTATTCTCCTTTTTGTCGATAAATACGAATTCAATTAAATTTCCATCTA